>CASEEU010000026.1 GCA_949287075.1 uncultured Eubacteriales bacterium
AAATATAAATATAAATATAAATATAAACTAAACATAGATTAAATATAAATATGAAAATTAAAATATGAGAATTAAAATTTTGAAAAATAAAAATATAGATTAACTATCTGTATTCTAACATAAGCAACTATCAATTAGCAAGTATTTTTTGTAAATTTTTGGAATTTTATACACTTTAGTAAATTTCTTTAAATTGAGTTCTTATGCAAAATATGCTACGCTTTAACTTGATTTTTCATTATGCTATTGTTATACTATTTTTAAATATATTTTATAGGAGGTAAAATCATGTCTACACCACACAATGAAGCAAACTTAGGTGATATTGCAAAAACAGTTATTATGCCTGGAGACCCACTTAGAGCAAAACACATTGCTGAAAAATTTTTAGATAATTACAAATTGGTTAATCAAGTAAGAAATATTTATACCTACACTGGAGAATATAAAGGAAACGAAATAACCGTTATGGCTTCTGGAATGGGAATGCCTAGTATGGGAATTTATTCTTATGAATTATTTAAATTTTATGATGTTAAAAATATTATTAGAATTGGCTCTTGTGGAGCCTATGTTCCTGATTTAAATTTATTTGATATTGTTTTATCAAAATCAATTTTTACAGAAAGTACCTATGCTTTAGGTTTTAATAATGATGACTGCCACTTTGTAAATGCTAGTAAAGAATTAAATGAAATCATAAAGGAATCTGCTAATAGCAATCATATAAAATTGATTGAAGGAGATACCATTAGTAATGATAGTTTTGATCCATATATGACACAAGAAAATTTTGACAAGTTTATGGATAGAGTTCATAATCAAGATTTTTATCCTTTAAGTGCAGAAATGGAAGCTTTTGCTTTATGCTATAATGCAAAAATATTAAATAAAAAAGCAACTTGTTTAATGACTGTTGTTGACTCAAGATTTGAGACCAAAGCAGCCACTTCTGAAGAAAGAGAACAAGGATTAGATAATATGATAAAAATTGCATTAGATGCTAGTTTGAAATGTTAATCTTCAATTGGAAGCGTTCTCATTTAGAATATTTTTACATAGCTAATTTGAATTTAGAAGCTTTAAATAAAAAAGTGAGAAATTCTCATTTTGCTTAAAATTCGTAGCCAAAATGAGAGTATCTCACTTTTTTATAATTTCTTCCCTAAAAATATCCCAAATAGAAAAATTTCTAATTACATATTATGAATTATTATTTAAATTCTTCTTTTCTTCATCTAAATATGCATTGATTTGATTTAATATCTCTGTTGTTTTTTCAATAGAAACTTCTTTAGAATTTTCTAAATTTATCTTATTATCTAATGATTTTGGTTGTTGCTTTCTTTGAGTATGTCTTGTTTCTTGGTTATATCTGTTAGACTGGGGATTTTCAGGTCTTACTCTTCGTTTCATATCTTCCCTTTTACTCTGTACACTAGTCGGTCTATTAGTCATCCTGCTATTTTGTATAGGTCTGGTATTTCTTGTGCTTAAAGTTGTCATTGCTGTTGACCCATAATAATATGATTGTTCATATTTTTTAACAGACACTGGTATTTTATTTAATACAATTCCTGCAATCTTTCCACCAACATTTTGAATATTGGTAACAATTTTTTGTAAATCATCTTTTTTCGTCTCTTTATGTGCTGTTACAATTACTGTTGAATCTACAATTCTTGAAAGAATAATTGCATCTGTTACCAATTCACAAGGTGTACCATCTATAATCACTAAATCACATATGTCTTTTAATCTATCTAATAAACTAATCATTCTTGTTGAAATTAATAATTCTGATGGATTTGGTGGTATGTTTCCTGCTGGTATAATATATAAATTTGGTACTTCTGTATCTTGAATATAATCTGCTAAATCTTCTGATATTTCCTCTCCTGTATTACTATCAAATCCTGATAAATAATTAGAAAGTCCTGGTCTTGGAGAAACTTCAAAAATCGTATATTGTCTTCCCTTTCTCATATCTGCATCCACTAATACAATCTTTTTCCCTGCTTGTGCAAATGTAACTGCTAAATTGGCTGTTACCCAACTTTTTCCCTCATTTGGTAATGTTGATGTTACTAATAATGTTTTCAATTTATTATTCGTATTCATAAATTGAATATTGGTTCTTAGTGTTCTAAAAACTTCTGAAACAGGAGATTTCGGATCTCTATGTGCAATTAATTCTTTTTTCATTATCTTCTACCTCCTCTTCCTTTTTTCTTTAGCTTTTCCATTTCCATATCATACATTGGAATTGATGCTAATACTGGTATTTTAATTTCTTTTTCAATATCTTCTTGTGTTTTTACAGTTGTATCTAACATGTTAGTAATTAATACATACATTCCTGCTACAACTACACCTATAAATGCAAATATAACAATATCTTTTAAGTGATTTACATTTGAAGGATTTGCTGACACAGTTGCTTCATCTACAATATGTACGTTATTAATATTATATATTTCTTTCGCAATTTTTTCTTCAAATACCTTTGCAATTTCATTTGCAATCTTAGCTGCATATTCAGCATTTTCATTAGAAACTGTTATTTCAATTAGTTCTGTATCTTCTACTGATGTAACTTGTACATTTTGTCTTAGTTGTTCCTCATTTACATTGATTCCTAAATTTGAGATAACCTGTCCTAATATATTTTTACTTTTTACCAATTCACTATATGTCGCCACCAATTTTGAGTTAATTGTCAAATCTGCTGTTGTTATGGTGTTTGTTGATTGTTCTTCTGTACTACTTGCTGTTCCTGCCAATACCAAAGTTGTTGATGAACTATACATTGGTGTTACAAATCCTACTGAATATATAACACCTATTACCATAAATATTAATATAATTAATATGATTTGTGCTTTTTTATTCCAGAACATTTCAAATAATTGTTTTAAGTCTATTTCTTCCATATTTCCTCCCTCTATTTTTCACTTTTTATCTTTTGATTTTTACTTTATTAGTATACAATTTTATACATTTTTTTGCAATATTTTAGAAAAAAAAGGTAACTCGTTTTTAGTTCATTTGTTTAAACATGCTATATTAATATTTTTTAGTCTTCTTGTTAATTTATTATTCCTTATTTCAGTATTAATCTCTTGCAAATAAGTCTCTCGTATAAACTTTATCCTTAAACGGATCTAGCTTAGTTTCATATCTATTTGCTAATATGACATCAGAAAGTTTAGAAAATTCATTGAAATCATTCTCTACTCTACATTCATGAAATGTAGGTTTATCTAATGTTGGTTCATAAATGATAACTTCTACACCCTCAAATTTTAATCTATCAATTATCTCTTGGATTGCACTTGTTCTGAAATTATCAGAATCTTTTTTCATTGTCAATCTATATATTCCAATTATATCTGGATTTTTTTTCATGACCATTTCTGTAATATGTTTTTTTCTTGTTCGATTAGACCTTACAATTGCTCTTATTAAATTTTGTGGTACATTATCATAATTTGCTAATAATTGTTTTGTATCTTTTGGTAAACAATATCCTCCATAACCAAAAGATGGATTGTTATAATAATTTCCAACTCTTGGGTCTAAACATACCCCTTCTATTATATCTTTAGTATTTAGTCCTTTGATCTCTGCATATGTATCCAATTCATTAAAATATGCTACTCTCAATGCAAGATATGTATTTGCAAATAATTTTACTGCTTCTGCTTCTGTTGAATTCATAAACTTCACTTCTACATCTTTTTTCAATGCCACTTCTTTTAAAAGACCTGCAAATTTTTCCGCTCTTTTGCTCTTTTCACCAACAATAATTCTAGATGGATAAAGATTATCATATAATGCCTTTCCCTCCCTTAAAAATTCTGGAGAAAACATAATATTATCTATATTATATTTTTGTTTCATGTTTTCAGTAAATCCAACTGGTATCGTAGATTTTACTACCATTGTTGTATTAATATTCATACTGATTACTTTTTGTATAATATCTTCAACATTTGATGTATCAAAATGATTTTC
Source organism: uncultured Eubacteriales bacterium (assembly GCA_949287075.1). Classification (GTDB taxonomy): domain Bacteria; phylum Bacillota; class Clostridia; order TANB77; family CAG-508; genus CAG-269. The sequence continues at coordinate 4,018 of CASEEU010000026.1, forward strand.
TTCATCATCATAATTAGTAGGTGTACTAATCACTATAAATTCCGCATCTTGAAATGCTTCTTTATAATCTAAAGTTGCCTTTAAATGTAATTCTTTATTTTTTAAAAATTCTTCTATTTCTTTATCTTTTATTGGTGATATTCTTTTATTTATCTTTTCTACTTTTTCTGGTATGATATCTAGTGCCATTACTTCATTTTTTTGACTTAATAATGTTGCTATTGATAGTCCTACATATCCTGTTCCCGCTACTGCAATTTTCATTTTATTTATCCCTTTCTATTTTTAATTTTTTTTCGATAAATTTTAATATTTCTATTATCATAACATCTTTTAATATTATTAATTCTATAGCATAAATTATTATTCCTATTATAATGATTACACCAATTTGTACCAATGAATTTGCAACATAGTTACTTAACAACTTTATTATTACATACATTCCTATTCCTGAAAGAATATATTTATAGGACATTTTTAATATTGTTTTTATTTTAAATTGTCTTGTTTTTTCTAGGTATATAAATCCTAAAATCATTATGACTATTTCTCCTAATATTGATGCTATTGATGCTCCTAAGGAATATAAATGTGGTATTAATATAGCATTAAAAATTATATTAACACTTCCTCCTATTAGTAACATTTTAGTATATTGATTTTGTTGTCCTGTTGCAATAAGATATTGATTTCCCGTAATACTATTCAATCCCATAGGAATAAATAGTATACTTAATACAGGTAGTAAAATTTTAACCTTATCATAGCCTTGTCCAAAAAAAGTAGGAACTAAGCTATCAGTAATTCCTATAATTCCTAGCATCATGGGTATTCCTAGAAACCAAACAAATCTATATGACTTTTCTACTTTTTTATTTACTTCTTTGAAATTCTTATTCGCATAATCTTTCGATATCTTAGGAATCATAACCGTAGACAATGTAGTTATGATTACTAAACTCATTCTTATGATTTTAGATGCTTGCTCATAATAACCATTTTCTGCATCTATACCTGTAATAGCTCCTATCATAGTCTTATCTATCATTTCATATACCTGTGTAGCTACTGTAGGTATAAATAATTGTATAATCGTTTTTACATCCTTAAATGGCTTTAATTCTTTAAATTTGACTTTGGTTATATATTTAGGCAAATTAATACACATAACAAAATTCCCTAAAAATGTAAAAAAAGCTAATCCTAATACATATTTCCATAAGTCTGTTTCTGTTTTTACTACTAAAAAGATATATATTATGTTTATAATTTTTATAATAAAATTTCTTATCGCTATTTTTTTAAAGTCTTCCATTCCTTGAAAGAACCAAGAAACATCAAATATAACACTTATTATATATATTGATTGAATCACACTAATTATTTTGTTATCAGATTCAAAATAACAATATGTTAAATAAGCCAATAACATTATAATAGTTGAAAATAAACGAAAAATATATATCTCCCAAAATTTTATGCTTCTTTTCTTTATGTCATCTTGAAAAATCCCAATATTTACGACTCCATATTTAGAAGTTCCTAAAACTGCTATTAATACAAAATATGAAACAATAGAATATGTATAACTGTATATTCCTATACCATCTGCAGTTAATACTCTAGAAATATATGGAGTGGTTATTAATGGCACGATTAAAGCAAAAATTTGATATCCTGTGTTAAAAATATAATTCGTTTTTATCGTATTCTTCATTTTATTTTTTATTTATCCCTCCATCTATTACTTTATGAAATTAACTGATTTTATTTTCATTAAATCTTTTACTTTTTTATCTTGAGTATTTTCAAATGCCTTACTCCATTCCATTGATTTTTTCTTTAATTCCTCATAACTCTCAATATACTTTGCAGGTACACCACCAACGACACTTCCTTCTGAAACATCTTTTGTTACCACTGCACCTGCTGCAATAACACAATTTTTTCCTATTGTAACTCCATAATTAATGACTGCATTTGCTCCTATATATACATTATCACATATTTCTACTTTTCCATACTTACATTTATATTTATCTGTTTTTTCTTCTTGATTAAACATTATATGGTCAGCACTATGTGTTATTATTCTAACTCCAGCACTAATAATAACATTGTCATGTAAAGAAACTAAAAAAGGTTCGGCAGGTAAAATATTAGGATTATAGTAGCAATTTTCTCCTATATGATGAAATATTTTTTTCTTCTTTAAATATTTTGCTTTTTTCCATCCCGATCTTATCAATATTAATTTTATTTGTAAATAATATCTTTTTATTCTATCAAACATGTAAATACTCTCCTTATTAATTTATTATTTATTTACAATACCAATTTTTTTTGCTGGAATCCCTCCCCATATCTCATTGTCATTTGTTGATTGTAAAAGAACAGCATTTGCAGCAATTATAGTATTTTCTCCTATTTTCAAAACACCTTCTTTACATAAAATTTTTGCACCTGCACAAATAATTGCACCTTTCTTTATGTGAATTCCTTTCATTTTACTTTGTTCAATAGGTTTATATATGTCAGCTCTCCCAATTGTTACATTTTGATAAATTTTAACTTTATCTTCTATAATTGTATTATTGTGAATTACTGTTCCTACACTATTATGTGGAAAGCAAACATCTTTTCCTATTTTTACATCTGCTGGTAAATCCATGCCTTTTCTTAATAAAATATGATAGATAATCTTATTCAATAGTTTATTTTTTCTTAATTTTATAATATTGTTCACTTTCATTTTTTCTCCCCCTAAATTATTTTACCTCTCTTTTCCTGTATCTCAGAAAACTATTTATATTAAATTTAATTCTTTCTAATGTTAACTTTTTTCTATTAAAATATAACATTTTTAAAATAAATTTAAATTTTGACTGATTTCCATATCTTTTTATTAGTCTTTCTGTTATTTTTTTGTCATATATTTTAACAACATCAGGATACATTATATATGTATCATTTGATGAATACTCTTTTACTTTATATGTAATTGGTCTACACCAGAAATGTATGTACATAAATTCTTCATTATAAATTTCATGATTAAGTAAGTAATATCGTTTTAAAACCCCATTTTCCCATTGAAATATTTGTTTCTTATTTTTATAACTATCTTCTTTACGCATATGACCTAGATAAAATGAAGCTTCATATTTATTCAAATGTGCATAAATTGTATCTTTATAATATTGAATATTCATTTTATCATACATATGACAAATAATATTTTCATCAAAAGCATAAGATTTATTTGTAGAAAAAATTTCTTTATATCCAGTTATTCCTTCTAATTCTTTTCTATATCTAAGATTAACTACTTTCGTATTTTTATATAAAGTTGAATGTCCTTGGTTTCCAATTTTTTCATAAGTATCCAATATTTCATCCGTGATAAAATTACGAATATCTCCGAACATCATGTCTAAATCACAATATCCCCAAAAATCGTAATCCTTTAATTCCTTTTCAAAAATTTCTCCATATGCTACTTTAAAATCACACAATTTATATGGTCTTTCAAGTGAAATTTTAAAATCATATATTGACTGAATTCTTTTTTTCATTTTTTCAAATGATGTATATACCACTTTAACATTTGATGGATATTGATAATTCGTTTTATCATCCGTAAAAATGATCCAATCTATGCTAGGATTTTTTTCACATCCAATTAACCATAATTTAAAACCTTTTGGTAATTTACCAAAATATGGAACAACATACGCTATTTTTTTCACTATATATCAATCCTTTTTTAATATTTTATTAAACAATTCTATAAATTTTGGAACTAAAGCATCCCATGTAAATTCTTTTTCTATTTTTTCTTTTGCTTTTCTACAAATTTCATCTGATAATACTTTATTTTCTAGTAATTCAATACTTTTGTTTTTCCAATTTTCTACATTAAAATCCTTAATGATAATTCCATTACTATTATTGTCAATTAACATATCAGAACCACCATTATATGTTGTTACCACAGGTACATTAAAATACATTGCTTCCAACAAAACCATTCCAAAAATCTCATATCTAGTTGGAAGTAAAAAAACATCAGAAAGGTTATATATTTTAGGTAAAAACTCTTGTTTCATATACTCCTTATATATGATTTTATCTTCTATTCCTAGTTGTTTTATTTTGTTGAAACATTCATTTTTATATTTTTCCTCTCCTTTGCCTATCATCAGTAATTTTATATTTTCCTTTTCTTTTGCTATTTCTTTAAATACTTCTAATAAAAAAATAATATTTCTTCTAGGTTCAATTCTTCCTATATATGTTACAAATTTAATCCCTTTATCTTTTTGTTCTTGTATTTGTGTTGCAAATTCTGATTTTATCATTTTTTTAGCTTTTAATTGTTCTAAATCGATTCCCACTCCAATTGCAGTAACATCATTTATTCCTCTATCTTTTAAAAATTTAGCAGATAATCTACTTTTGGTATCAAAACATATATTCTTCTTTTTATATCTAGGTAGAAAGAACTTATCAAATATTTTGCATTTTCTATTATAATTCACATTAAATTCAGAATAATATGTCCCATTATAAATAACTAACTTTTCAGGTATTTTTCTTGCTAATATCCATGATTCTAACTGATCATATCCTCCACAATGTACTATATCATAATTTTTAGTTAACTCTATTAAACGATTAGAATAGATACCATTTTTTAATAAATCTATTGCTTTTAGATAATATACTTGAAAAAACTTATTCTCATCATATTCCATGTCTACTACTTTCTCATTTTTTCCTCCCCAATACACAACATCACACTTATGTCCTTGTCTATTGAATGCTCTTGCTAATCCTATTTCTTGAAGATTATAAGTTGCTTTAGTTACATCTACAAATCCAGAAGATGTTTTAATGATTAATATTTTCATATTTCCTCCATTATCTTTTTAATATTTTCTTTAAAAAATTTAACACACCAATATTATACATAAAAAATTTTATTTTTTCGATTAAATAATCTTTCCTCGTGACTGGTATAAATTTTTTTATATGTTTTTCTAATTTTTCTTCATCTAATTCTTTATAATAAGATTCCCTATTAGAATTTGGTTTTGCTGAATGTTCTACCATAATTCCATCATATTCTATTTGTTTATCTATATCTACTTTATATATTTCTAATTTTTCACTTATTTTATTAAAAATTCTTTTTCCATTTGACGAATGGATGATTATATTTGTATATCCTAAATCATCATCTACAACTTGGGAACATAATTTATGAATACTCCAACAATCATAAATTGTAATATCGCTAATATGATTTCTATTTTTAAATTTACACTCATAACATGCAGGTCTTGATGAAATCTCTTTAAAAAAACTTTTCAACATGTAGTCTACTCTTGCACTTCCATAATATTCTTTTCCATTTTCAAATTTTAATTTCATAGTTCCACTATGATATCCATATTTCTTACTTCTAAAACTTACTTGAACTATTTTTGAATTATGTTTTTTTTCTTGGTATTCAAGATATTTTCTCCACAATTTAGGGCTTGGTACTCCATGACAAATCACATCTACCGTAACTAAATTGTTATATTCTTTTTTTAAAAACTTTTTCAATCCTTCTACTTGGCATGGCGTTCCCGAAAATAAAACAAATTTATCATTATCAAGATATTCTTTTACTTTTATAAATGTATTTCCTAAAAAGCTTTGAACATATTTTGATCCCCTAAATTCCTGAATCTCATTTATTATTCTAGCTTCTTTATGGCAAATATTTAAATCTTTATCAAACCCTACTCCGAAAACTATCCCTTTATTGTTAATTATATACTCAGCCAATGGTGTAAAAAATCCTCCTGATGTACTTGTCTTTAGTATTTCATACTCTTTACATCTAACAGCAAAAGCTTCCATAGTATTATGTTCTTTTCTTTTTTCTGTACTTAATATTGGACATGTTTTATCACATAATCCGCAATTAACACATTTATTTTTATCTATCTCTGGATATAAAAAACCTTCGAAGTCTTCTTTCATTACTATAGCTTTTTTAGGACATATATTAGCACATGCTGTGCATCCTGTACATTTTGCTTTATCTTTGATTTCTATCATTATGAATTCTCCTCACTAAACTTCTATAAATTTTTCTTTAATTGATTCTAATTTTTCATTTAACTTTATTTTATAGAATATTTTTTTCAAAAGCTTATATATGATTTCTACTATAAAATTAATAATCTTATCAATAAGTATACATGCAATAAATAAACATAAACAATATGTAGTTATGTATATAATTAATAATAAGGAATTAGAAATATTTTTTGTTAGGAAATTTTCCCAAATAAACTTCCTTATAATTATATTTTCATGAATCAAATATACTCCTAATGTGTTTTTAGCAATATTATTAATAACTTTATTTTTTATTTCTATACTTTTAAAAATAGAAAATAGGGATATTGAACACAAAACTAAAGGAATTTTGTTCATCATAGAAAAATAATTTTCATGCCCTTTTAATATAGGTACTTTATTTGAAAAAAATGTTATTACTATAATTGACAATATTATAAATGTCAAATTAAATATAAATATTTTTCTATTCGTTTTCTTGTTATCAAAAAAAGTAACATTCTTTTTTAAATATGCACTTATTAAATACAAAGTAATAAACCATGATAAATTAGAAAGTCCTAATTCTGATGTTGTAATTGTTGGTATAATGATTCTTACTAAAACCAAAACAAATATAAGTTTAAGTAACTGTTCCTTCTTCACTTTTTTTATAAATTCATTTAAGAATGGACTAAACATATATAATAGTACATATGCTGTCATAAACCAATATAATGAAAATATTATTGGAAACATTGATTGTATAAGCAATTTAAAATTTATTTCTACTATTCCTATAAAAACATTTAATATAAATATTCCCATTGTATAAGCTACAACTTTAATTTCTAACTTTATTAACTTTTCAATTTTAAAAGTTGAATTAACCATAAAATATCCTGTTATCAGGACAAAACAATTAACTCCTATTTTAGCTCCTATTCTCAATATCTTCACTATTAAAGAATTTATTGACCAATCTGCATATGCACTAAAATCTACATAATATACACAATGTGCAACTACAATTAAAAACATGCTTATAATTCTTAATAGTTCAAAATTTGACTTTCTATTAACTATATTTTCACTATTCAAAACTATTCTCCTTGTAAAATCCAATTATTTAAGTTATATAATTCCTTCGAATGCTTTTTTTATATACTCTTCTGAACTTAGCTTTAATCTTTGATAATTATTTTCAACAATTTTATAGTCTATTTTACTTTTTAAAATATTATTAATATCTCCATCATATCTACAATTTGTTATTCCTAAATTTTGACACAGTGAATCAATTCTTGAATTTTTTGAATGTTTAGATTTATCACTATACCTATTAAATACAATAAATTGTTTTTTATGAATTATTGAAAAAATTGCACCATGAAAAGAATCTGTACAAATATATGTAGCACCTCTCAATAAATTTAGGAATTTATCTGGCCCTACATCATATGGCGCATAATCTCCAAAATTCTCATCCTCATTTACAAACTGATCTAGATGTCTTAATGTAACTATTTTTAATCCTGTTTTTTTAGCTAAGTCTTTGACTGCTTGTCTATGCTCTTTTTCTTTTCCTAAAAAATAGGCAAATATATATTTTTCATCATATTCATTTTTTATGGGAATCAAATTTTCCCATTCCTCTTCATTAAACATAAACACTGGATCTAATACAACTGGTACATCCCTTCCTGTTAGTTCCTTTACAATATCTTTGCCAGAATTTTCTCTCATACTTATAAATTCTATTCTATTCAAAAACGCTGCTGTTCTTCTTTTCTGATACCATGGAATATATTTTACACCAAAACTTGATGCATAAGATATCTTTCTTATTTCTTTTGGAACAAACTTCAAATTATAAAAATTAGTTGGTAATCCTGCAGGTGACCATAGCTGATCACTTCCTGTAAAAAAAGCTACATAGTTCTTACTACCTTCTTTTAATTCCTTATATCCTTTATAAATCTCCGAAAGCTTTTCTCCAAATTTTTCTTCTCTAAATTTATGAAACGCTTCCATTCTTATCCTATCCTTATCCATGAATTCTGGATGTTTTTTTAAACTTAATTTTTTTTGAAATGCTTCATACTTATCATTTAATAAAACATTATTAAAAATTCTAGGTATAGACTTTATGATAAAACCTATATTTTTCTTTTTTTGGTATCTTATTAATTCATATTCGATTCCATATTTGTCTAACAATTTTGTTGTTGCAAATGCTTGTAACATTCCACCATAATTTTCATGAAAATATTTTATACAAACTCCTATCATTTTCACTTCAACCTTTCTGTTTTATTTTGCCTTTATAAAAACTCAATTTTTCCATATTATTAAAATAAAAAATTAACATATATAAAATGCACCAAGTCCCAACATTACCTGCACCTAAAAAATTATGATTAAAAATCATATCTATAAATGCATTTAATATTAATATGAGTGAAAAAAGATTATTTTTTGTAGACTTAAAATAACAATATGTAACAACTATTGTTCCTAATATAGTACATTCTAAGTAAATTCTTAATATATCTGAATGTAGATTTCTATTTTCTAACCCACTAGATACACTTAAATATTTTGTTATATAATCTGTCGTAGATCCCAATCCATACACTATATCCTCTTTATTATCTAATATTAATTTCGTTCTTCTATATCTATCCATTGTTAACTGATTAATATCTATTCCTGTCACACTTGAAATCTTTTCTGCCATTCCATCACTATAAAATAGTTCTAGTCCTAGTGGAAATAAGATAAATATGATAATTGCTACTTGTGTAATTCTTTTCACCATTTTTTCTTTTTTAGTCAACTTCATTATAAAAGGCCAAAAAATAATTAATGCAATATTTATTAATACAGATATTCTTTTTAATGTTAAATAAGATATTAATAAACAAATAATTGATTTTCCTTTCTGATTTTTCACTAAAAAAAACAGATTAAAAAAAACTGTTATCCCTGATAATCCACTTTCAAATGGTGAATAGGAATTAAAAAAACTAATTGACATGATGGATTTTATATTTAAACTTGAAATATTTTGCAAAATAAAAATAATGATTATTGCATAAAATAAAGCATTAATTATCCTAGGAATATTATAACTATCTACACTAATTAGTAATGTCACAAAAAATAACGGTGTAATTAAATATAATATTTCACTTATTGTAAATGCTCTAAATCCATTAAATATTTGATAAATTAAGGAAACAAGTCCTAAGAATAATATAGCTTTAAAATAACAATTAAATTCAAATCTAAATTCTCCATTTGGAAATAGCTTTGTATTTCCCTTCTTACTTACTAGTGCAATTATATTTACAATACATGTTACTAATAAAAGTAAATATTTTACCTTCATATTGTCAAACATTATAGCTATTTTTCCTATTGTTCCATTTGATACATATTGAGAAAATAAGAAACTAAATATTGTCATAAAGGAAAATATATATGCTATTGTAATTTTTTTATTTATTCCTTTTTCCATTTCATATCCTTTCAAAAAAACATATATCTTTTGTTTATTTTTTATTCAATTACAAAAAACATATTCTTCATTTTTTTACACACATATTATACTATACCCCGTATTCCCTTTCAATAGATTTTATATGACACTTTTCTTTATTATTGTAATATTTGTGTCAAATTTTGACAATACTTTATTTTGTTTTTTTAAAAAAGTTTTTAATAAAAACTACTGAAAAATGTTAAAAATAATTCTTTATACCACCAAAAAACTGAAACCTTGGGAACTTCCCTGGTTCCAGTTTTCTTCTATTCATATGCAACTTTCCTATTTTTTGATTGATAATATTTTATACTTCATAACACCTGCTGGTGCATTTACTTCAACTGTTTGATTTTTCTTAGCTCCTAATAATGCCTCTCCTAAAGGTGATTCATTTGATATTTTATTTTCAGCCAAATTTACTTCTGTTGAACCAACAATTGTATATTCAATTTTTTCATCAAATTCAACATCTAATACTTTAACTTTATTACCAATTTGAACTGTTTCTGTATCTATATCTTTTTCATCTATAATTTTTGCATGTCTTAATTTATTTTCTAATTCAGCTATTTTTACTTCATTTTCTGCTTGTGCATTTTTTGCTTCGTCATATTCTGAATTTTCAGATAAATCTCCAAATCCTAATGCTACTTTTATTCTGTCTGCTATATCAGCTCTTTTTTCCGTTTTTAGAAAATTTAACTCCTTTTCCAAATTATTATATCCTTCTTGTGTTAATATAACTTCTTTTTCTTCCATAGTAATTCCTCCTTGAATTGCGTACTTTATTGTACTTTCTTATTGTATTTACATACTTTCCTTATATTACGGCAGAAAATGAAATTTGTCAATACAAATTTCATTTTTTATCTTAATCCTTCATATATTTTTTAATTCCTCTCATATAATCTATTCCAGAAAAAATTGTTGCAATTGTTTGAATAATCATCATAATTGTAACTAGCACATTTAATACAAAATCGGCACCTTGTAAAGTTCCTGTAAAACATGTTCCAAATGCATGTAAATCTAAAAATGCTAAAATAATTGCTATCATTTGTGTAACGGTTTTTAATTTTCCCCATTTTGAAGCAGCAATTACTTCTCCGCCTTTTTCCACTGCAATTAGTCTATATCCAGATACTAAAAATTCTCTTGCTAATACAATGATTGGAATCCACGCTGGTAATTTATTCATTTCTACTAGCATTAGCATAGCAGCTAATACTAATATTTTATCAGCTAGTGGATCTAAGAATTTTCCAAATGCTGTTACTTGATTTTTACTTCTTGCAATATATCCATCTAATTTATCTGTTAGTGAGGCCAATATAAATATAAAATCTATGATTAAATATGCAATTGGTATCCCCCATAAATTTCCTTCAATTCCAAAAAATGGTATAATAACCATAATTGGTACTAAAATGACTCTAAATATAGTCAATTTATTTGGTAAATTCATTTTTTGACTCATTCCCTTCACAAAGGTTAAAAATTTTTATTTTTTTAACATTCCCTTTTATTAATTTTTCTTATTATATTTATATATTGATTTTTTTATTCTGTCAACATTTCTACTGCTTTTTGTAGTTGTGTATCTTGATTTCTATCAACATGTAATATATTTTCTACACTTTCAGGTAGTTCCACTGTTTCATCTGGCTCAATACCTACTTCATTAATTTCTGTTCTATTTGGTGTTAGATATTTTTCTGTTGTTATTTTCAATCCACTACCATCTCGAAGTGTTAATATTTGTTGAATAACCCCTTTTCCATATGTTGTGGTTCCTACAATCTTAGCTTTACCTAAGTCTTTTAATGCTCCTGCTAATATTTCAGATGAACTTGCTGTATTTTTATTTGTCAAAACGATTATTGGCATATTAATGATTGGATTACTCTCATTTTTCTCTACAGTTTCATTATTATCTTTATCCACTTCATATAATAATACAGAATCTTTATCTGCTATATATCCTGCTATTTCTAAGGCTTCCTCAACAATTCCTCCACCATTATTCCTTAAGTCAATGATTAAAGAAGTAATTCCTTGTGATTGCAATTCTTCAAATCTTGTTTTAAATTCTTCTGCTGTGTTTTCGTCAAATGATGAAAATTCAATATATCCTATATTATTTTCTAATACTTCTCCTTCTACTGGATTTACAATGATGTTCTCTCTTGTAACTTCAAAATCCAATGTTTCTTCTCCTCTTAGTATTTGTAATTTAACAGTTGATCCTTCTTCTCCTTTTATTTTATTTGAAATAGTCGTCATGTCATCTGCTGTACATGTTTCTCCATTAACAGATATGATATAATCCCCTGGCTGAATACCTGCTTTTTCTGCTGGACTACCCTTTATTGGAGCTAATACCATAATTTGGTTAGTTTCTGGATCTTCTATCATGTAAATACCAATTCCTACAAAATTCCCCATAGTATCTTGCATATAATCTTCCATATCTTCTTTAGAAATATATTCTGTATATGGATCACCTAAGCCTTCAATATATCCTTGTATGGCACCTTCTTTTAAACTTGTTTCATCTACTTCTCCTAAATAATATTTATCAATCAATTCTCGATAAGTATCCAATGTTTGTGAAATATCTTGACTTCCATCAGATGTCATAAATGCCAAATATTTATTCAAACTATCTCCTTTTATAAAATATTGGTAAAAACCTATTGATGTCAATATAAAGGTTATAAATGCTACTAATACAATAAGCATAATTGTCCTATATACTGTATATCGCTTTTTCTCCTCCATTAAATTCCTTCCTTTCATAAAAATACTGATTTATATTAATCTATTATATTTCACAATCCAATTTAAATTCCAAAAAGAGGGATAAAGGAGACTTTTCCTTAATCCCTCTTTATTGTCTTAAACAACAAGTTTTTTATTATGGCAAATAATTTACTGGATTAACTCTGTTATCATACAATCCTGGACTAGTTCTTACTTCAAAATGTAAATGTGGTCCTGAAGAATTTCCTGTACTTCCAACATTCATAATTTGTTGTCCTTGTGATACATATTGTCCTTCTGAAACTCTTATAGAACCTGCTTGTCCATGTGCATATAATGTATATAGTCCATTATAATGTGCAATAATCACATAATTTCCATAACTATAATTTAATGCTTTCGCTGTATGTACCACACCATCAGCTACTGCATATACTGGTTGTCCATTAATTCCACCTGAGCCAAAATCCACTGCACCATGATACTGACCACTTGAATAATACATATATGTTGTAATTCTCGAATATGCACTTGGAACTGGATAGATAAATCCAGAGCTACTTACAGCTCCTCCACCTGTTGAAGTTCCTCCGTTTGAAGTTGAACCTGAACCTGAACTACTTCCAGAAGAACCTCCACCAGAAGATGGTCTTTGTTGTGCCAACAATCTTTCAATTTCTGCTTGTTTTTGTTTAATTTCTTCATCAAGAGCCTTGTTAGCTTCTGTTATTTCATCAATTTGTTCTTGTATTTCTTGTTCTTCTGAAGATAAATGTGCTACATAATCATCTTTTTCTGCTTTTGCACTTTGTAGTTGAACAGACATACTTTCTTTTTCTGCTTTTGATGTATCTAAATCCTGTTTACTTTGTTCTAAAGTTGTTTTTGCTTCTTCTATTTCTTTTTTCTCATTTTCAATACTTTCCATTAAATTCATATCTGCTTCTGCAATTTCAGAAATCATATAATAGTTTGAGATTAAATCTGTTAAGCTTTTAGAAGAAAGTAACACATCCAAAAATGAGGTTTCTCCTGCTTCATAAGTAGCCACTAATCTCTTTTCTAATAATTCTTGTTGACTATCATAATCTTCTTGTTTTTGATTAATTTGATTTTCAGCTTCTGTAATTTGATTATTCAAATCGGTTATTTTGTTATCTAATTCATTAATTTGATTTTCATAATTTGTAATCTCACTTTGAATTGCCTCTACTTGTTTTAAAGTCTCACTTTTTTCTTGAGTTATTTGGTCTTTCTGATTTTCCGCATCTTGTAATTTTTCTTCATTAGATGCTTGCTGATTTTGTAAGTCAGTTATTTCATCAGCATATACCATGACATTAAATTGTAGTACGAATATAATAATGATTAATCCCCCTAGTATTTTAGCAAATATCTTTTTCATAAGTTCCTCCTTTTCCTTATACAACAAGGCTTTTCTTATATTTGTAAAATCCTATGAAATGTTTTTGGCAAATCTATGTATAATTTTTCATTTCTTCTGCTAATTATGGTAAATATGGGCTTGGATTCACTGGTCTTCCATTGATTCTTACTTCAAAATGCAAGTGATATCCTGTTGAATTTCCTGTGGTTCCGACACTCATAATTTGTTGACCTTGACTGACTGTTTGTCCTGGACTTACTAATCTTGAACCTGGTGCACCATGTGCATATAAAGTCATCGTTCCATCATGGTGATTGATAACAATATATTCTCCATAACTTCTATAATTTCCATTAGAATATCTTAAAGCTGTTGAAGTGACAACTGTTCCTGCTTTCGCAGCTAATACTGGTTTTCCTGATATTCCTGAACCACTAAAGTCTACACCTGTATGTCCACTATATCCCATCCATCCACAAGTAATACTATATCCTACGACTGGTCTAATATATCCACTTGCACTTGGATTATTGGCAATATTAGAAACATTTGAGCTTCCATAACTTGCAGATTCTTGTCTAGCAATAGCAGCCAATTGTGCTTGTATTTCTTGTTTATCTTTTTCAAATTGTTCTAATTCTGCTTGTGTATTCTTCTCTTGCTCGTTTAATTGTGCCACATAGCTATCTTTTTGACTTTTTGCATTTTGTAATTCTGTTGCCTTTTGTTGTTTTTCTGCTTTTGCGCTATCTAATTCTTGTTTGCTTGTTTCAAGGGTTTGTTTTGCTGTTTCTATCTCTTCTTGTTCTTTCTTAATTTTTTCCATTAATTCCATATCACTTTGTGTAATTTCAGATATCATATAATAATTTGAAATCAAATCTGTTAAACTACTTGAAGAAAGTAACACATCTAAATAAGAGGTTTCTCCTGCTTCATAAGCAGCTACTAATCTTTTTTCTAATAATGTCTCTTTATCATCATATTCTTCTTGTTTTTTATCTAATTGTGCTTGTGCCTCTTCTATTTGTGTATTCATATCTGATATTTTTGTATTTAACTCATCGATTTCTGATTGTGCAGAAGAAATTTGCATAATTAGATCTTCTACTTGTTGTAGTGTTTCTGATTTTTGTGCATCAATATTTTCTAATTCTTCTTTTGCTTCCTCTATTTTTTTGTCTGTTTCATTACTACTTGCATTTAATTCTGACTTTGTTGCAGCAATTACAACATTAAATTGTAATATAATAACTGCTATCACTATTATTCCTACAATTTTGAGTCCCACTGTTTTCATTTCATTCTTCTCCTTTTTCTTTCACATTTGTTTACTTATATAAAAAATTGCTTTTTTGTTCAATGTTATATATTTAATAATTTAAAACACTGAACTTATAACAATTTTAATATTGTGCTGACATGTCTGTTTCTTCTTGTGCTTCATCTTCTGTCTCTGAACCTGGAACCAATCCATTTGTAATATATGGTATTGGATTTGTTACTACTCCATTCATTCTGACTTCAAAATGGGCATGTGGTCCTGTTGAATATCCTGTTGACCCCACCTTTAAAATCGCATCATTCTTTTTAACGGTTTGTCCTACTGTTACCAAAATCTCTGAGCCATGTGCATATAATGTAGAAATACCGCCTCCATGGTCTATTACCACCATCTTTCCATATGCTGTATTATATTCTGCTTTTGTTACAATCCCATCATTTGCTGCTACAAAATTGGCTCCAATTGGTGCACTAATATCTACACCTGTATGTAATTTATACTGTCCTGTAATAGGATGAACCCTCATCCCATAATTTGAGGTAATTTTGGTATATCCTGGTACTGGCCAAGCAAGCACACCTCCTATATAGGCTGTATCTAATCCTTGCTTTGCAAGTTCTAATATTTGATTATTAACATCTTCATACTGTTCTGTAATTTCATCAATTTGTGCTTGTTTTGCTTTTTCCTCATCTGATAACCTAGATATATAGTTTTCTCTTAGTGCCTTCGTATTTTGTAATACTGTCGCTGTTTGTGTTTGATTTTTTAGAGCTGTTGCTAATGCTTCTTGGTTCTTTTCTAATGTTTGTTTTGCTAATTCAATTTCTTTTTTTTCTGATTCTACTTCATTTAACAAATCTTTGTCTACTGATGCAATTTCTGTAATCAAATAATAATTTGATAAGAACTCTGAAATATTACTTGAATTTAAAAGTACATCTAGATATTTAGTATTACCAGCTTCATAAATAGCCACTAATCTTTTTTCCATAATGTCTTTTTGTTTTTCATAATTTTTTTCTGCTATATCTAATTGTGATTGAATATTCGCTATTTCTTCTTGTAACTGTTTTACTTGTGCATCTAATTCTTCTATTTCATTTTCTGATTGTCTAATTTTTTCATCTAATTTTTCAATCTGTTGTAAATTTTCTGACAATTGACTTTGTACTTCTTGCAATTGTTCATTAGATTCATTTAATTGATTTTGTAAATCTTGTTGTTGTGTCTGCAAATCTGTCAAATTACTGTCTGTATTATTTGTCATATTATCTGTCGTATTATCTTCTGCATATACCGCAGTTATATATGTACAAATGATGATAAAAGCTAAAACCATACATAAAAATTTACGCATGTGCTCTACTCCTTTATACTTTTAAATATTTTCTCATAGAAATAATACTTCCTATGGCTCCTATTCCAATTCCTAATAACATATATGTAAATATAATTGAACTAAACATATCTGAGAAACCTACTAGACTAACACCTACTGTTCTCATAAATTGTGAATTTACCATTTGTTCTGCAATAAAGTTATATGCAACTGCTACAATAATAATAGAAATGGCACTTGCAATAACACCAATAATCATACCTTCTACAATAAAAGGCCATCTAATAAATCCATTCGTTGCTCCTACATATTTCATAATAGAAATTTCTTTTCTTCTTGCATGTACTGTTAATTTTATTGTATTTGCAATAATAAATACAGATATGATAATTAATAATGCCAAAATAACACCTGTTACAATTTTGATTCCATTGGCTAAATCTATTAAAGTAGCTACAGTTTCATTAGAACTTGTAATCTTTTTTACATTTTCTAATTTAGATATTTGATCTTGAACCTGTCCACTTAATGTTAAATCTGTTAAAGTAACAACATAAGATGCTGTAAAAATGTTATTTTCTCCATCATATCCTTCTAGCAAATCTTCATTTTCAGCAAATCTTTCTTTCATTTGACTTAATGCTTCTTCTTTTGATACATATTCTGTGGTGTTAACACCATCTATTTTATTAATTTCTTCTCCTAATTGTTTAATTTGTTCATCTGTTGCTTCTTCTGTTGCAAATACTTGTATTCCTTGTGCCTCTTCTACTTCTTGTACAAAATGATTAATATTCTCACTTAAAATTAAGAATACCCCAAATATAATCATAGTTGCACACATAATCATGAGTGACGCACCTGTTGATTTTTTATTTTTAAATACATTACTAAATCCTTCTCCAATTAAATATCCTAATATATTATATTTCACAGTTCATACCCACCTTTTTTATCATCTTTTATGATTTCGCCTTTTCTAACATGAATTACCCTTTTCTTCATCTTGTCAACAATATCTTTCGCATGTGTTGCAACCACTACTGTTGTTCCTCTCATATTAATATCATTTAATAATGTCATAATGTCCCATGCTGTGTCTGGGTCTAAGTTTCCTGTTGGCTCATCTGCAATTAGCATAGATGGATTATTTACCAATGCTCTAGCTAATGCCACTCTTTGTTGCTCTCCTCCTGATAATTCATTTGGATACATTTTTGCTTTTCCACTTAATCCAACTAGTGAAAGAACCATTGGAACTTGTCTTCTAATATGTCTTGGTGTTGCTCTTACAATATACATTGCGTAAGCAACATTGTCATATACAGTTTTATCTGGTAATAGTCTGAAATCCTGAAATACAACGCCCATACTTCTTCTTAAATATGGAACTCTATTGGGTTTTAAAAATGTGGTATCTTTTCCATTGATAATAATATTTCCTGAAGTTGGTTCTTCTTCTTTTAATATTAATTTAATTAAAGTAGATTTTCCACTTCCTGAAGATCCAACTAAAAAAGCAAATTCGCCTTTGTCGATTCTAAAGTTGGCATTTTTGACCGCTTTTGTACCTGTATCATATGTCTTTGTGACATTTCTAAATTCAATCATCTTTTGCTCTCCTTATCTATTTTTTCGCATAATATTCTATTATATATTTTATTCTATCTAATCATAACAATAAAGAACAAAATTTGCAATAGGTTTTATATAAAAAAACAATAGAAAATGTTGGCTTTTTTGCATTTTCTATTGTTTTTCTACGTTTTTCTTTATTTCAGAAAATTCACACAAAATTTACAATCCATATCTTACTGTATAGTCACATACTGTTTTACCTTCTTTATCTTGAATCGCCTCTCCAATAAATTCCATCTAACTATTTTTAACAGCTTTTATAATTGCATCACTTGTTAATCCAAAATATTTCAATAATTCCACAGCATTTCCTGATTTTCCAAAAGTATCATTGATTCCCATTCGAATTAATTTGCAAGGGTATTCTTCTGTTAATACTTCTGCAATTGCACTTCCTAATCCGCCAATCACACTATGATCTTCAATAGATATTAATTTTTTGGTTTCTTTTGCTGATTTGACAATCATTTCTTTGTCAATTGGTTTAATGGTATGCATATCTACTACTCTTATATAAATACCTTCTTTTTCTAACATTTCTTTTGCTTTTATTGCCTCTGCAACAACAACACCTGTTGCAAAAACAGTTGCATCTGTTCCTTCTCCTATTTGAATTGCTTTTCCAATTTCAAATGTTTGATTTTTTTCATAAATTCCTGGTGTTGCAAGTCTTGCTAATCTTATATATACTGGACCTTTTATTTTTGAAATTTCTTCTATTAAATATTTTGTCTCTACATCATCAGATGGGCATAATACTGTCATATTAGGTAAAGCCCTCATTAAAGCTAAATCTTCTAGCATTTGATGTGTTGCTCCATCTTCTCCTACAGTAATTCCAGCATGAGTTGCACATATTTTTACATTTAAATTTGGATAACAAATACTAGAACGTATTTGATCATAAGCACGTCCTGCTGCAAAAGCTGCAAAAGTACTAACATATGGTATTTTTCCACAAGAGGCCATTCCTGCTGCTACTCCCATCATGTTAGCCTCTGCAATACCCATATCAAAAAATCTATCAGGGTATTTTTTTGCAAAAATACTGGTTTTTGTTGCTGCTGATAAATCTGCATCTAATACCACAATATCTTTATTTTCCTCTCCTAATTTTTCCAACATTTCTCCATAACTTTGTCTTGTTGCTTTTTTTTCTTCCTTCATAACAATCTCCTTTCATTCTATTATATTTTGTTATTGTTCAAATTATAATGTTGCACCAATAATACCTGCATCATTATCTAATATAGCTGTTTGAATATTAATTTCTTTTCTTTGATTAAACAACAAATTATCTTCCAATAATTTTGTTTTTAATTTATCTAAAAAAATCTCTTCGTAAAATACAAAACTACCACCAATCCCAATTGCTTCTGGTTCAAAAATATTCACTAAATTGGATATACCAAGACTTAAGTATTCAACATATTGTTCAATTAATTTATGAATTTGCATATACTTTTGATTATTTTTATCTGTTTTTCTTAAAATATCTAATAACTCTTTTCCACTTGTTTTTCCATCTAAACCTAATATTTCTCTTAATTGATCTTTAAATGCTTTCATAGAAGCATATGTTTCCCAACAACCTTCTTTTCCACATCTACATAATTTTCCGTTTTTTTCTATTACCATATGTCCAAATTCGCATCCAGGTAATTCTCCAGTATTTAATAATTCATTATCAATAATCACTGATCCCCCAATACCTGTCCCCAAAGTTAAAAAAATACTTCTATCATAAGACTTTAAAGCACCATATGTATTCTCAGCCAATGCTGCACATTTTGTATCATTGCGAATTTTTATTGGAAGTTGTATTGTTTTTTGTAAATTTTTAACAATCTCATAATTTTTCAATCCTAAATTAACAGATTTTACAACTATATCATTTCTTACTGTTCCTGGTATTGCAATTCCCATTTCTGTAATTTTATATTGTTCTAAAAAGTTTGTCGTTTTTTCAATAATATATTCTTCTATTACCTTTTTGATATTATTTTTTTCAGTTCTTGTAATTCGTTTTTCTACTTTTTCTAATATTTTCCCTCTATTATCCACTACACCTATGGCAATATGACTACCACCTAAATCAATTCCTATCTTCATGTTAGGTTCACCGCTTTCCTGAATTTTCATAACAATTTACTATCTTTTCTACTTGTGTTTTGATTATATCATATAACATTTTTTTGAACAATAGATTCTACAAATTCTTAAAATAAAACCGTAAAGGGTCCTGTTTCCGGGTATTGTTTCGGTTTTATTTTTAGAATTTGTAAAACGTAAGGAAAAAATATTATACACCATAAGCTGAGAATAAGAAATTTCCCATATATACTTGAATACATGGCACTAATACAACCAATACGAAGAAGATTAACACAACTCCAACAATTGCATAAACCACTTGTGGTAACACCTTCATGATTTTTTCCATAATATTATCTATATCAATTTGCATATATTCCACTAATTTTTCCATCATTTCTGCTAAATCTGTCTGCATACCAATTTTTAACATCTCTGTTATCATTGGGTTGGCAAGTCCTGATTCCTCAAATGGTTCTATCCATGAGCTACCTGTTAACATATTGTTTATAGATGTTTCTATCATAGATAACATTACATAGTTTTTTATAACATTTTTACTAACTTCTATCGAATCCTGTATTCTCATTCCATTTTTCAAGTTTAGTAACATAGCTTTTAAAAATCTTGAAAAATCTAAAGCGAATATTAATTCTCCGAAAACTGGCATTTTGTACTTAAAATAATGAAAATTATATTTTCCTTTAGGTGTATGAATATAAAATTCAATAGCACCTGCAATGATGACAATTATTATAACTGGTATATACCAATAGGCTATCATCATATCAACAACATCTGCAAACCATAAAGTAATGGCTGGTAGTTCTTCTTCTGTTCCCAATTCATCAAAAATACCTTGTATCGTAGGAATCGCAACTAACGTTCCTACAAAAAGCATAACTAATAATAGTATAAATTGAATAATATTGGGAATCAAGATAGACCTTAGTTTTCTATTTAAAGCATCTGATTCATCTAGATATTTAACTGCTTGTTCTAATGAATTCGTAAGGGAACCTGACAGCTCTCCTACTTTTATCATATTGATATAGATATATGGAAATACATTAGAATAATATTCCATAGTGGTATACATATTTTCACCAGATTCAATACCTGCTAATATATCTTCTAAAATTCCTCTAAATGATACATTTTCTGTGCTTTGTATGATTGTATCTAATGCATGAATATTATTAAAGTTTGCCTTTTTTAATAAATAAAAGTTTTGTGTAAATATCATGATATCTCTTGTTGTAATTTTTTCTGTTTTTGCAAAATATAGATTAATTTTTTCTTTTGTAGTTAATTGTTTTGGTTTACTTTTTCCTATATTGGTAGTATTGACATTTTTCATAATTTCTTCTATATTTGTAATATTTTTCTTTGCTTTTTTTGGTTGTTTTCCCATATATCGAATTTGTTGAACATCAATTGGTATTAAACCATTGCTTTTTAATGTTTTTAACAAATTTTGCCTACTAGGTGACTCTATCTTATTTCTAACAATTAAGCCTGTTTTTGTCATCGCTCTATATACATAAGTTGGCATAGTTTACCTCCTTTTTATAGATTACTAGAGCTTTTTCTTATTTTTAGTTGCATAATTGTTCTATTTAAGATTTCTTGATTTTTTTCTTCAATTTGTGACTTTGCTTGCTCTAATGTAATTTGATCCTTTACAAAAAGTTCTGCTAAAGAATTCATTAATCCTATACTTCCTTTTTCTAAATTACTTTGTATAGCATCTTCTATTTCAGATACACTTAATTTTTCTTTTCTAATGATTCCTGCAACAATATTATCTACTACCATAACTTCTGGAACTAAAACCAATTTTCCATTGATTCCTTTTAATAATCTTTGTGAAACAACTAATTTTAATAAAGCAGATAATAAGTACTTTACACTTGCTTGATCTCTTACCTCATAGAAATTTATCATTCTGTCAATGGTTTCTGCACAAGATTTGGTATGCAAAGTTCCTATTACTAAGTGTCCTGATTCTGCCATTTCGATAGCTGCTTCCATTGTGGTTCTATCTCTAATTTCCCCAATAACTAAGATGTCACAATCCTCTCTCAAAGAGTTCTTTACACCATCACTAAAAGTTAACACATCTCTTCCTTTACCAACTTCTTTTTGAACAATTAATGACTTTTTAGAATGATGTTTATACTCAATTGGATTTTCTAATGTGAGTATTTTTTTATTTTGATTTTCATTAATATAATCTATTAATGAGTTTAGTGTTGTACTTTTTCCAGAATTTGTTTTACCAGTAACTAATATTAATCCTTGTGGTTGATATGTCATTCTTCTCACAACATCTGGTATTCCTAAAGATTCATACGGTGGTAATTCATTTTTGATAAGTCTAAGTGTACATGTAGGAATTTCATTTGAAGATGAAATATTTACTCTTAAACGAATATCTTTATATTCATAAGATATATCCAATTTTTTGCTTAAACGATACACTTCATCTTTATCTACATTTCCTTTTACCAAATAGTCATATGCCTCTGTCATATCTTCTTCTTTTAATACTTCCATATCTTCTATTTCTATTAAGTCTCTTGCAATTCTAAGCATTGGTTTATTTCCATATATCATGTGAACATCTGATGCATCTTTCTCTATTGCAATATCTAAGATTTTATTCATATTCATGTTTGAATTCCTCCTCAGCATCTATTTAATTTTTAAGTCAATTAAATTTTTATATGAATAATAACTTTTTATTTAACTCCTCTAATGTGGTCTCTCCTTTTAATACTTTTCGAATTCCATCAACAATTAATGGTCTATATTGTTCCTTTAATGCTTTTTTTCTAATTTCCATATTTGATGCACCTGCCACAATTAGTTCTCTTAATTCATCTGTAACATTTAAAATTTCAAAAATTCCAATCCTATCATAAAAACCACTACCATTACAATAATCACAACCTAGTGAATCATATGTTTTTACATCTTCTAAGTCTATTTTTTCTCCATATTTTTCTAATATATTAATGATAATCTCCTTTTCTTTTTTGGTAAATTCTCTTTCACGTTTACATTTCGGACAAATTCTTCTTACCAATCTTTGTGAGATAGAGGTAGCTAAAGTACTTGCTATATCATAATCTGATATGCCAATTTTTCTTAATCTATTTATAACCTCTATACTATCAATGGTATGAATCGTCGATAATACATAATGACCTGTTTGACCAGCTTGTATTGCTATTTCAGCCGTTTCTTTATCTCTGATTTCTCCCACCAAAATAATATCTGGATCTTGTCTTAATACAGTTCTTAGTGCACTAGCAAAGGATGTTCGATTATCAATCTCTATTTGATTTAATCCTGGAATTCGAATTTCAACAGGGTCCTCTATTGTTGTTATATTGATTTCTGGTTTATTTAAATAATCAATAATACTGTATAAAGAAGTTGTTTTTCCTTCTCCTGTTGGTGCTGCAATAATAGTAATACTATTTCTTTTATTAATACTTTTTACAAATTGTTTTTCTTCACCATAATATCCTAAATCAAATATATTTTTGATTTTCGCATTCTTTTTTAACAATCTTAAAACAAATTTTTCTCCATATACATTTGGTTGTGAAGATACACGAATATTATAATTTCCATAAAGTAAGATTCTGCCATCTTGTGATTCTTGCTTTTCTTGATGCATATTAGAAATTGCTTTTAATCTTCCAATAATTTGTTGTTGTTTTTCTTTATCAAGATTAACTTCTGTGAATAATTCACCATCAATTCTATATCTAACACGTATAGAATTTGCCATTGGTTCTATATGAATATCACTGGCTCTTTTTTCAATACCAGTTTTAATAATACTATCTACCAAATTAATAACAGTTACTCCTGATTTATGAATATCTGCATTTGCTTTTCCTTCTAAAGATTTTAAAATCTTTGTAATATCTTTTTCAAAGGTTATATATGTCTCCATAATTAAACCTTTATTTAGAAATAACAAACGAATTGTTTCTATACTTCTTCTATTAACTGTATTCGCAAAACATACTTTTATTTTTCCATTTTCAATTTCAAAGGGAACTGCTTTATTTTTTTTGGCAATATCTAAAGAAATGTATTCTTCTATATCAATCCTTATAGAATTTTTACTTAACAAGATCCCCCTTTCTCCTAGGATTTCTCCAATTGCCGTAATTAATGTATATGGATCACATACATCTAATTCATATAAGCAATCACCAATTTTTATTTCAGGATGTTGTCTTTGATAATCTAATGCCCTTTCAATATCTTCTTCATCAATAATTCCTCTTTTTACTAATTCCACCCCAATTGGTTGTCTTTTTTTTAAATCCATATTCAAACACCTCTTTATGTTTTAATCTACTAACGTATAGCTTGTCTTTCTTTCGAAATTTTCTCCTTGCATGATAACCATTATAGTTGTTTTTCCATTTTCCTCTTTATTAGTAGTAAATATGCATCCTGTTATATTTTGTGCAATTTTTACTTTATTCATATATATCCCTTTATTTTTTGGTATATATGTATATTGGTTTCCACTAGAAAAAATAATGTAATTTTGTTTTCCTACATTATTTTGCATATCTGCTCCTTCTTCATCTTCAAGCTTTATTGGTGATTGAATATCTAGTATTTTATTTCCTTTTTTATTTACTTCTTCTGTAAAATACGAATTAAACTTTGTATATTGCTGATTTAAATTTTGCGTCGCAGAATGAATATCCACATTTTTATAAAAATATGAAGTTAATACTGTAATGATTGTTACAATAATAAGCATAACAATAATATATATTGTTGCAGATATTAATGTAACCCCTCTTTCTGTTTGCATGTTTTTCTCCTTAATGATGATTTATTAGCTATTTTTCGCTATCACGGTTGACAATTCAACTGTTTCAATCCTATCTTTATCTTTATAAGCTATCTCTACAGTCACTTTTTTGACCAATCCAGATAATATAGTATCATCACCTTGATTTTCTGGTAAGTTTGAATAATCTATTATTGCTATTTTCTTTGAAAATCCTGTTGTTTTTTCAATTGCAGTATTTCCTTCTTCTTCCTTTACTATAATATTTACAAAATCATTTGTTCCGTCTGTTGGTGTATCCTGTAAATCTTCGAAATTCTTTGCCTTCAAACTTTCAATTTCATTAATTGCATAGTTTGTCGCCTCTGTTCTTCTTTCTATAGAGTTAAAATTTGCATTAATTGTATACATAATAGTAGCAATTAATGCAATAAATACTGTGATTAAAATAATGGAAACTGTTAAGTCAATATTAGTAATTCCTTTTTCATTTTTGAAGATCATTTGATGTTCCTTTCTTATTTAAACAAGAAATTTATACCAAGCTAATACAAATATAAGATTTAAAATATTAGATATACCTAAAATAAATCCATAATCTATATTTTCGCCATAATCATTTTTTTCTCTTCTAACCTTTCTTCGTATATTTTTTATTTTGTGTATTAATAGTTCAAAAGCTACTACAAGTGCTGTCATAAGGATTGTGTTAATGGTAACATATTCACCTGTAAAAATGACCATAGTTAAAACTGTTAATATAACACCATGAACATAACTATTTTTAGCATATTTTTTTAGTGTAACTGTATCCAAAATTAAAATGATAACATAAAATACTAAATATATAATATATCTATATATACTATCTTTTTCTATGACGCATAAATATATTATGTATATAATAGATAATAAAATACCATACATAGATATTGATTTTTCAATTTTTCGATTTTCAGCATCAATTCCTGCCATGATAAAAACAAAGCACAAATACAATGCCATAAATGCACCTTCTATAAGTATATAAGGTTTTAAGTTATCTACACTGATATTTATTAAATATGCTATTATCACAAATGTAAAGCCTGATAAAATTTCTAATATAAAATATCTAGGTCTAATTTTTTCTTTGCAATATCTACATTTTCCTAATAAAAAAATATAACTAAATACAGGTATTAAATCCCAAAATCCTAATTTATGATTACAATTGGGACAATATGAATGCGTATGTGTGATATCTTGTCTTTTTGGTATTCTGTATATAGCTAATGTAAAGAAACTGCCCAATACAGTCCCCATTATGAATATTAATATATATAGTACTATATTCATTTTTTCTCCTTTTTCTTCAATTTATTTTATCTCATCTTTACTCTTTATTTTTATTATATTTGTAGATTAAAAGTTTTATTTTTATTTAATAGGCTATAATTGTTACATTCAAACCATACACACTTTTGTGTGTATGGTTTATCCTATTTGATAATTATCCATTATCTTATAGCTGTTCTGTAACAATTTTTCCTGTTGAAGGTAGAACATAAATATCTTCTCCTTCTGCAAAATCTACTTTTAATACTGAAACTTCTTCTTCTAAATCATCCTCAGCAATATTTAAAGTTGTATCAGTAATATCCGTTAAATTTGCATCTGATGTTGTTCTATATATTGCTGCTTTTAACTCTTCTTTATTTATTTCTAATGTATTTGGTGTATCATTTGTATTGGTAATATTTGTTGCTATAGCTCCTCCTGCATGATATTCT
Source organism: uncultured Eubacteriales bacterium (assembly GCA_949287075.1). Classification (GTDB taxonomy): domain Bacteria; phylum Bacillota; class Clostridia; order TANB77; family CAG-508; genus CAG-269. The sequence goes on from CASEEU010000026.1 coordinate 30,806, forward strand.
GTTAATAAATCTTGTACTGCTAATTTAACAATTTCTTCATTGCTTTTTTGTATAGTTGTTGTTTGAGCTTGTCTTGATCTTGTAAGAAGTCCCTTATCGCCTGCAAGCATTGCTATTGATACTCCTGCTAAAATTAGCAAAACGATAATTGTAATAACTAAAGCGATTAGAGTAATACCTTTTTGGTTCCTCATTTTCGTTTTTCCTCCTTTTCTTTTGAAATAAGTTTATATATATATAATTTATGTTTTTTTAAACATAACATTAATAACTATTTTGTTCCTGTATCAGGATAATATACAGAATTTTTTGAATGAATTGTATTATTTTTTTCTGTTGAACTTTCTGAAATTGTGTTATTATCTGTATTTGACGTATCTCCACTTTGTATTATGTTTTCTTCTTCTACTATTTCGTCATATGGTGAAAATGGATTTGGTTTTCCTGGTACATAGGTATTAATTCTTTCATAATTATCTAAATCTGTTGAATCTACACTATATGTTAAAATAATTTCATCATTTTCTACATTTTCACCTTTACTTAATTCTTCCTGTACAGCTGTTGGTGTTGTATAAGATACTTCTTCTGGTATAATTTTATTACTTGGTACATATTCATATAATAATACACCAAGTATTAATATAATCGCTAAACAAATTAATAACATAATCATCATTTCTTTTATAAACTTTTTAGCCATAGCCCCTCCTTTACTGATTAGCTGTATTTGTTGTATTGGTACTATTGCTCTTAGTTACATTCATTGTATTATTTGTATGATTTGTGCTATTAGTAGTATTTGTATTTGTTGTATTTGTTTCATTTGTTTCATTTGTTTCATTTGTTTCATTTTCACCTGTTACATCATCTGTTTTTGTATCTATTGAAGATATCCCTTCTATTGGTATATTTTTACATATGAATGTTGCTCTTAGTGAAGATGTAGATTCCCCTGCTTTTATTGAAAATTGTTCTATTTTAAATGCTAAATCTGAATCATCTTCTATATCTCTAATAAATTCACATATACCAATATAACTTCCAACAGTTATAAAATTCAAATCATAAACATTTTCTCCTCCTGTTCCAACTGTTAAAGCTATATCAATACTAACACCTTCACTCGTTGCATGTGTGCCAATTTCTGTCCATAGAAAGTCTAATGTATAATTCGATAATTGACTTGCCTTCTCAACATCTCCCGAACTACTAACTCCTACCATGTCTTTATATATAGTTTTTTGTTCTTCTAACGCTTTCATACTTGCATTTACTTCACTAATTTTTTCAGGTAAAGTAGATTTTGCAAGTCTAGTTGCTTGAGTTATTATCTCATCTAATTCTGTATTTTCATTTTGCATTTTTTCTATTCCCCAAATACTAAAGTTGCCTATTTTCAATCCATATACAATCGTATAAATCGTTAATATGCATACCAGTGCAATTAAAATCAATATCAGTAATTTTTTCATGGTAAGTCTCCTTCTATTGTTACTTTAATCACACTGTTTTCTTTTATTCCTGAGGTAGAACTTACATTTGTTAAAAACATTTCTGTGTCTAACTTTGCCTTAAACATACCTAATTGTTCATATCTATTGGATTGTGCTTCAATGGCAACATGGGTTCCTGTCATATTTTGTATAGAAGTTATTTGAACATTTTCTGGAATAATATACATAATTCTATTTAATAAATTGGGGATAGCATCTCTTGTTTTACTTGCATCTGTAATTCTGTCATTTAAATCTTGTAAATTTTGAACCCTTTCTATATAATGATTTGTTCTAGAATTTATTTTTGTTTTATCATTATCTGCTAATTGAATTTGTGTATTAATATGGTTAATTGATTCTTGTGCTTGTTGTTTTTTCTGTTTCATTTGATTTTGCAATAATACAACAAAACAACTATAAATGCTAAAAAATATAATTAGTCCTACTGCTGTCCTTAATAAATTAGTTTCTATTTTGTCTAGTTTTTCTCCTAAGTCATTTTTTAACCAACTTGAAGTTTCTATTTTCCCTTTCTTATCCTTATCAGAATTTATATCTATCATTAACCAATCTGAAATTTTTTCTTTAAATGATAGTTTCTTAAAGTTAATTCCTTGTATTCCTTCTCCTACTCCTGTCAAAGCTAAAGATATTGCAGAATTTACTTCAATATAATCTTGTATACTAATATCTTGTGTTGGATTAATAAAATATGGTTTTAATATTTCACATTCTATTTCAGTTAAGTATTCTTGAAAATATAAATCTATATTATTTATTAATGCTGCTGTCCCTGTTAAATATACTTTTGTTATTCTTTCTTCACTTTCGTTTATAATTTTTCTTACATTTTCAACAATTGCATATAAAGTTGGCATAATATCTTCTAAATATCCAATTTCTGTTTCTTGAAGATTTCTTCCTTCTAAAGTATAAATAGTCGTATTTTTACATATTTCATAAGCTTTTGCTAAAGAATTCTCCTTTACATTTATCTTTCTTAAAAAATCCTGGCTTCCTTCTTCAATTTTTTTTATATCATATACATTTTCATCAAGAATTATTGTCACAGTTGTATTATCTTCTATATTAACAATTAGATAATTCTCTTTGGGCTTTGTTTCTATTAAATTTGCAATTGTCATAGAAATAGGAACAATATTTGTTAATTTGTATTTTTCTAAAACTTGCATTTTCTTTGTTAATTCAATTTTATTGGCAGCAATATGAATTATTTTTAATGTATCTTTATCTTCCGGATTTTTTGAAACTACATATCTTGTTTCAAAAACATTGGGATTATATCCTTGATCATTACAATATATTTCAAATTCTGTTTTAACTGCTTTTGATAAATCCTTATTGGTCAACATTGCAAACATATCAAAATAATTATAGATTTCCTCAGACAAATTGATGCTGATTAATGTTTTATAGCTATATGTTTCTTCTATAATCTGATTAATTGCTTTTTCTAAATTATCATAAAACTTTACACCAAAAAATTCTACTTTTATTTTTTCATGTTCTTTTGATACTTTTGCATATTTAATTGTATTGCTTTCTACATAAAACCCTAAACAGCTAGCCATGTTTTGCTCCTTCTTCCATTTTTTCTTTATTCATATTTTTTGCACTTTCTAAAATTTGATACATGAATAAATTAGTAAGTTTCTATTTTTTGGCAAGCATGTATATTGGTTCTAGTTTATTTTACCATCCTTCATATAAAAATCAATACTTTTAAATTGATTTTAATGCAATTGTCATTGAAGTGTATTCAAATTGTAATATTTACTTTTTTTGTAACTCACATATAAAAAATCCATCTGTTTCATCATTTTGATATAATTGAATTTTGCCCATATTTTCTACACTATTTGTTATTTTAGGCATTTTTATTTTTAAATATTCAAAATTTTGATTTTCTTTTAAAAATTTCTCAATAATATCATCATTTTCTTCTCTAAAAATACTACATGTTGAATAAACAAGTTTTCCATTTGGTTTTAAATATTTTGAACATATTTCTAATATTTTTTGTTGAATTTGCGTAATTTCTTCAATATCTTCTGGTTTTCTCTTCCATTTAATATCTGGTTTCCTTTTTAATACACCTATTCCTAAACATGGTACATCTAACAATATTTTGTCAAATTTTTCTCTATATTCTTCTCTATAAATCGTAGCATCTTGACATTCTGTTCTAATAATATGAATACTTAATCGTTTTGCATTTGCTGTTACCAATTGCACTCTATGAGGATGCAAATCCCATGCAATAATTTCTCCTTTATCTTTCATTAATTCTGCCATATAGGTAGTCTTTCCACCTGGACTACTACAAGCATCTAATATGACTTCATTTGGTTCTGGATCAAGAATTTGTACAATTAACCCTGCACCTTCATCTTGAACTGTAAAATATCCTTGTTTAAACAAATCTAATTGCTCTATGTTTTTTATTTTTTCTAATATCAAAAAATCTTCAAATTTTCCTTCTTTAAATGTTATACTCCTTTCATTTAACAAATTTTCTAATTCTCTCTTATTCGTTTTTAACTGATTAACTCTAATTGTCACATTTGGTTTTATATTAGAAGCTTTACATATTTCTTCTACTTTTTTTTCATCATTTTGTTTTAATAATTCTTCTATAATCCAAACTGGCATAGATGTTGTTTTAGAAATTCTCTCGATTGAATTTTCAATTTCAAAAAATGATTCATAATCTTTTTTTTCTATTTTTCTTAAAATAGCATTCACAAAATTACTACTTCCTTTATGACCATATCTTTTTGCCAAATTAACACTTTCATTAACTGCAGCTGATTTGGGAACCTTATCCAAAAAGACAATTTGATATATCCCCATTCTTAAAATATTTAAAATCCATGGAGAAATTTTTTTAAGCCTAAGTTTTGAATATTTTTTTATCATTTCATCAAGTGTTAATTTCCATGAAGTAACACCATATACAATTTCTGAAATAAATCCAATGTCTCTATCATCTAATTTGTTTTTACTCTCTTTAATATTTTCATCTAATGCAATATTAGAATATGCTTCTTCTTTATCGATTTTATATAAAGTTTTCAATGCAATTTCTCTCACAATATCCATTCTTTTATATTTTCTCCTTATTCTTTTTTATTTTTTCTCTATTTTTATTAAATTATATACTGTAATTTATATTTTTTCTACCAATTTTGTATATTTTTTATTTTTTAGGAAAAGATATTTTTAAAAGATTTGGAGGTTTATATGTATGGAAATTAAGAAACATTTAATGATTACTGGCAATTCAACTGTATCATGGAAAGATGCTATTGTAAAAGCAATTGCTGAAGCTTCTAAAACCATTGATTATCTTTCTGATGTCAGAATTTTAGAACAAAGAGCAAGTATTAGTGGAGATAAAATTTCTGAATATTTTGTTGACTTAGATATCTCATTTTCTATTGATTTAAATAGAAAAGATAATAAAGATGCTTAATTTTTTTAGAAAGGAATTATGTATATGGAAAATCCAACAGAAACTAAAAAGACATATCAAAATTACGTAGATAAAAAATCACCCAATTCACCTATATTAAAAAATTGTTTTAATGCTTTTTGGGTTGGAGGTCTTATCTGTACAATCGGACAGATTATACTTAATATTTGCAAAGATAGAGGATTTGATGCACAAATTTCTGGGACAATTGTTTCCATTTTATTAATTGGTTTATCTGCTTTTCTTACTGGTTTAAATATTTTTAATAAAATTGGAAAATTTGCAGGAGCAGGTTCTCTAATCCCTATTACAGGATTTGCAAATTCTATTGTTTCTCCTGCTATGGAATACAAATCAGAAGGTTATGTTATGGGTGTTGGCAGAAAGATGTTTACTGTTGCCGGACCCGTTTTAGTATTTGGTATATCTACCTCTATATTAGTAGGTATTATTTATTTAATATTTAATACGCAAAACATTACTTTAGTTTAAATTGAACGTTAGGGACGTGTCAAATCGTCCAAAAATTGAACAAAAGGGACAGACCTAATTTGTTAATCCTGTCCCTTTTGGACGAAAAATGTCCAATTTGACACGTCCCCAATGTTCACTTTTTAAAGGAGTTGAATATATTTTGGAAAGATTAGGAAAACAAACCATTAAATTTACCACTCCTCCTTCTATTATAGAATGTGCTTCTATTGTTGGTCCAAAAGAAGCTGAAGGTCCTTTGGCTAAATATTTTGACCAAACTTTAGATGATGAATTTTGGGGAGAAAAAACATGGGAAAAAGCAGAAAGTAAAATTATAAAAGAAACTGTAAATATGGTTATTCGAAAAGCACGGCATTTCAGCAAGTGACATTGATTGTATGTTTGCAGGAGATTTACTTAATCAATGCATTTCCTCAAGCTTTGGATTAAGAGATTTAAACATTCCCTTCTTTGGTGTATTTGGTGCTTGTTCTACTTTTGTCGAATCTCTAACTTTAGGTGCCATTTGTGCAGAAAGTTTTGCAAACTATGTTTTATGCGCAACTTCTAGTCACTTTTGTAGTGCTGAAAAACAATTTCGATTTCCTTTGGAGTTGGGAAATCAACGACCACAAACCAGTCAATGGACAGTTACAGGCTCTGGTAGTAGCATTATAGCAAAAAATGGAAATGGACCATATATTACACACATTACCCCTGGAAAAATTGTTGATATGGGAATAAAGGATGGAAATAATATGGGGGCTGCCATGGCACCAAGTTTTGCAGACACATTGACAACTCATTTTCAAGATACTGGAAGAAGTCCTAATTACTATGATGCGATTATTAGTGGAGACTTAGGTTATGTTGGTAAAGATATTGCAATTGACTTACTAAAAGCAAATGGATACAACATTAAAAATAATTATAATGATTGTGGTGTTTTAATTTTTGATAAAAAAACGCAAGATACCCATAGCGGTGGTAGTGGCTGTGCCTGCTGTGGAACTGTATTTTCTGGATATTTTTTCAAACAATTAAAAGAAAGAAAAATGAAAAGAATCTTACTAATTGCTACTGGTGCTCTAATGAACTCTACTAGTTCACAACAAGGAGAATCCATTCCTGGTATTGCCCATGCAATTAGTATTGAAAACTTATAATATTTTTATAAAACAAGGAGGAACTTATGAGTGAAGTTGATTGGAATTCTGTTTTTGAGTGGTCTACCCTTCTTAAATGTTTTGTTGTTGGTGGATTAATTTGTGTCATTGGCCAAATTTTAATTGATAAAACAAAATTAACACCTGCTAGAATTTTAGTCATTTTTGTTACGCTAGGTGCTATTTTAGGTGGATTAGGAATTTATCAATATTTAGTAGATTTTGCTGGGGCTGGTGCTACTGTTCCTTTAACCGGTTTTGGATATAATTTGGCTAAAGGTGCCATAGAAGAAGTTAAAAACATAGGATTTATTGGTGCTTTTACAGGTGGTGTTAAAGCTGCTGCAGGACGGAATTGCTGCCGCTATTTTCTTTGGTTATTTGGCTTCTTTAATTTCAAAACCAAAGATGAAAAAACAATAATCTTTTTAGAGTTTCATATGTATAAAAATGAGAGTATAGAAGTTTTCTAAACTCTCATTTTTTATTTATCTATCTATATTTTTATATCTATAATATGCAAATCCTCCAAAAGCAATAATTAAAACAGCTATTATAACCTTGAAAGTAATTCCACCTGCATATGGCAAAATTCCTGATGCTACTGTATTATCTTTGTTTTGGTTTATATTTTCATTATTCGTATTGTTACTATGATTACTATGAATGTAATTTAGTACATCTTCAATGCCTCCAACCATAACTCCATCTATGTAGCATTGTGGTTCTACTTGGTTATCAATCTCTAAAGTAACAATTTGTTCCTTACTTTGTTGATTGATTTCTGCAACTTCTCGAATGTATACAAATAAATTATCTGATTCTGCTATCTCTGCATAGTTTTGCAATTCTTCTGATTTTATCGTTACTGTTATTGAATATGTTCCATCGCTTTCTTTTACTGCTTTTGCTTCTTTCCAATCTGTTATATTTTCATCTCCTTGTGTACCTGAAAGATAATAGTAATATGTATAAGTATTACTCTCATCACCTAACTTGATTCCAGATATTTTAATTGTACTCTCACTTGAGACTTGTGATAAATCTTCTGAATTGAAGTATAGTTTTGAATCTGTTATGACTGATTGTACATTTGCAAAGTCTGATGAAACTGGCATTTTTGATTCATTTGGATTTTCTGGTTCTTCTGGTGTTTCTGTTCCTGGATTTTCTGGATCTGTTACATCTTCGTTTTGTGTAGTTGCATAAGCTTTTATACAAACATTTCCTTCTACATTAGGTGTCATCCCAATATCATCCCAATCATTTTGTTCCCATCTACTTTCATTCGTATAAAAACTCTCTCCCGCATTCACAACAGCTTCTGCCCAATTAGTACCAGGCATTTTTGCTTCTAGTGTAATATATCTTTGTTCCCCTTCATCTTCGATTTGTAAAGCAACCACAAATGAATCTCCTGTTAATTCTATTGGTTTTGCAAATTCAATTGTATGATATCCTGCTTCAAAGCTAACCGTATCTCCTTCTGCTAATTCAACTTCCTGCAAATCCTCTTTTGCTTTACTATTTCCGTTTGGATTCACAAACACTTTACATGTATATCCCTGATAAGTATAAATACTAACTTTATCTAAAGTTTCTTTCTTATCTATATCTCTTTTAAATACATTTGCTATATATATATTTCCAGAATCAATAATTTCGACAAGTCCACTTGCTCCTAATATATCATTTTGATATACCGTATCATAATCTTTTGAATTTGTTGCTTTTTCTATTCCTTCTAAGGACTTGTAAACATTGCCATCTTCATAAGAGATATACATATATCCTTTGTCTCCCATTTCAACAACAATATCTTCCCCTTGTATAGAAACCTTATCATCCCCATATATAGATTTATATATGTCTAAAACTTCTTGATCAGTTATTTCTTCTGGTGAACTCCATTGACTATTTTCTACATTGTCAAAAAGAATTTCTTTTAATACGCTTAGTTTTTCTGTCGTATTTTCTCCCCAAGAATTCTTTACAATCCAAGCTCCATTTTCTGAAGGTCTTTGTGCCTCATTAAAATTACTTACATCATAATCATCATCCCATCCAATAATAACAACCGCATGATCCATTGGTTCATCTATAGAATAAATTGCTCCTGTTTCATTATTATAAGTATCTCCAATTAGTTCTGCTCCATGAATTCCTGCATAAATACCTCCATAATTCACAATATGCTCCTTCATGCTAGACATAATTTGATTTCTTTGTGATGGATCTAAACTTGGAAAATCTACTGTATCATATAAAGTGGTTGTTACCTCTTTATTTTGTATTTCTGAAATATCTATATTTTCTTCACTCTCAACAAATGGCATTTCACTTTCATCAATAGCTCCTTGTCCATTAGACAAGTATTGTCTTGCCATCTCAAAATTTCCTCCACTGCTTAATTCTCTATCAAATCCATATGGATTTATTTTATCATTTAGAAATGCACGTTTTGCTGTTGTATAATTCATATGTTGCTCTGAAAAATCATATACAACCGTTGGTCTTCCATTTATTTGATCTCTAACAGCTAAATTTGACTCTAAAGCTCCAATTGATGCAAATGTCCAGCAAGAATTTGTAGATCCCTGATTTTTTATTGTTAAATTTTCTGCAATTTTATCTCTCAAATCATAACTTGCAGAAACATTAGCTCTTAGCAATTGTTGTATTCTTAACACATTGTTCATTTCTTTTAAATATGTATTATGATTTTGTCTTACAATAATATCATATTTTCTTGGTTCTAATGTTTTACTTCTTTCCTCTTCACTTAATGCTAACCAATTTTGATAATCTTCTGTATACTCTACTAACGAAGTATTTAACCCAGATTCATTTGTTGCATAAATTTTTCCAAATGAACAAATGCATATAATGATAAGCATAATTCCTAATATCTTTACAATTTGTTTTTTCATTAGATTAATCCTCTTTCTTTACTTTCTATTTTAGCCTATCACATGCGTATATTTTTTTCAACAATTTCACCCTCATTTTTTCAAAAAAATAAAGCTATTTCATTTTATACGAAATAACTTTTATTTTTATATCTATTTCATTATGCTTTTTTTGCAATTTCAGCAATTTCTGTAAAAGCTTTTGGATCTGTTATAGCAATATCTGCTAGCATTTTTCTATTGATTGTTACATTCGCTTTTTTTAATCCTGCAATTAATCTGCTATATGTTGTTCCATTCATTCTTGCTGCAGCATTAATTCTTGCTATCCATAATTTTCTAAAATTACTTTTCTTATCTTTTCTTCCTACATATGCATATGCTAAAGATTTCATAACTGCTTGATTTGCATTTCTAAATCTATAATGTTTTGCTCCAAAATATCCTTTGGCTTGTTTTAATATTTTTTTATGTCTTGCTCTTGTTGTTCTTGCTGTTTTTACTCTTGCCATATCTATCACCTTCCTTATTCACTATTTTTATCGATTAATTACCATATGGTAATAATTTTTTGATTGTATTCATACATGTTTTGTCTGCATAAGCATTTTGAATCTTTCCTGATTTTTTTTGTCTTTTTGTTTTGTTTGCTAATAAGTGTCTTCTGTTTGATTTTGTTCTTTTTACTTTTCCTGTTGCTGTTAAAGAATATCTTTTCTTTGCAGCTTTATTTGTTTTTAATTTTGGCATAAGTCATTCTCCTTCCTATTTTTTATTTTTCAGTTTTTTTAGCAAGAATGGTAAACATATTTCTTCCTTCAAGTTTTGGTGCTTTTTCTACTACTGCAATGTCACTCATATCTTCTATGAATTTATTTAACACTACTTCACCTGCTTTTGAATTGTTTACTTCTCTTCCTCTAAATCTAACTGTTATTTTTACTTTGTTTCCATCTTGTATAAATTTTTTAGCATTTTTAGATTTAAAACTAAAATCATGTTCTTCAATATTAGGAGTTACTCTTATTTCTTTAATTTCAAAACTTTTTTGTTTTTTCTTAGCTTCTTTTTCTTTTTTAGCTTGCTCAAATTTATATTTTCCATAGTTCATAATTTTACAAACTGGTGGATTTGCATTTGGAGCAACTAATACTAAATCTAGATTTTTTTCTTCTGCTCTTTCTAAAGCTTCATTTAAAGAAATAACACCTACTTTTTCTCCATTATCTCCTATTAATTGAACTTCTTTTGCTCTTATTTGACCATTAATTGGTAATTCTTGTTTTATACAAAACACCTCCAATAACATAAAAAAATTTGACTTTTGTTACAAGTCAAATCCAAAATAAAACCAGCATAAAAATATGCTAATCATATTTAATTTCTAACCTTTTTCCTTATTTGGATAAGGTGAGAAGTTTGACTTCTTCTTGTAACGTTAAATATAATATCATATTTATATAGACCTTGTCAAGTTTCTGACGATTTTTTTTATAAATTTATCAGAAACTTGAGATTTTTCAAACAAATTCTTCCCATACCAAATTCGCCAAATCTAATCCTTTATTGGTAAGCCTTATATCATCTCCATCTATCATAACTAATTTTTCTTCCACTAGTTTTTCTAACTCTTTTCTAAATAGAAATATAGGATTATCTATATATTTTTCTTTAAATTTTGAGATAGATACACCTTCTATTGTTCTTAATCCTAAAAGCATATATTCTTTTTTTCTATCTTCTACATCTTGTAGTTCTTCTATTTCATAAGCTGTTTCTATATTCTTTTCCTTTTCTTCTAAGCTTGTTTTTTCCTTATTATTAGATAATTTTAAAATATCCTTTACTATTTGTCCATTTAAATTATTCATTCGAGTAATATATTGTTCCATTTCTGAAGTATTGGTATATCTCACATAATTTAGATAAGAATGTGCGGCTAATCCAATCCCAATATATTCTTTTTGTCTCCAACAATTTAGATTATGTTTGGACTCTTTTCCTTTTTTTGCAAAATTAGAAATTTCATAATGTATATATCCATTTAATTCTAATGTATTTTTCACATACCAATACATATTTCGTTCCAGTTCTTCGTCCATTTCTTGTAACTGATGATTTTCTATTTTTTGTGCTATTACTGTTCCCTCTTCTACAATTAAAGAATATACACTAATATGTGTCGGATTTAATTGTATAACCTCTTCTAGGCTTCTTTTTATATCTTCTATTGTCTGATTTGGTAAACCTATCATCAAATCTACATTCACATTCTCAAATTCAACCTCTTTTGCCATTTGGTAAGTTTCTAAAAATTGTTCATATGTATGAATTCTTCCAATTTGTTTTAATATCTCATTATTCGTACTTTGTAATCCAATACTTAATCGATTAATTTTGGCTTTTTTATACTGCTCTAATTTTTCTTTATTCACTGTTCCTGGATTCACTTCTATAGTAATTTCCATATCTTCCAATTTCAACATATTTTCTTTCAAATTATCTTCTAAAATATGCATCATTTCAAGAATATATTTACTATCTATATAGGATGGAGTTCCTCCACCAATATAGATAGTAGTTACTGTATATGTTTTTAAAAATGCTTTATCTTTAAAATAATGCTTTATTTCCTTCTTTACAGCTTCCATATAGTTTTCTATAAATGCTTGTTTATTTGAAAATGAAACAAAATCACAATAGTCACATTTATGCTGACAAAACGGTATATGGATATAAATTCCCAATTCTTTATTTTCCATTTGCTATCTCCATAATTTTCTTTAATCTATAATTTACCCCTGATTTTCCTACTGGTTCTTTTAATAATTTTCCTAATTCTACTAATGACATATCTGGGTTTTCTACCCTTAAGATTGCGATTTCCTTTAAATTATCATCCAATTTATTAAATCTACCATCTGTTTGCAATTTTTTTATCGCTGTAATTTGTTCAATAGCCGCATTAATGGTTTTGTTTAAATTGGCTGTTTCACAATTAACAATTCGATTCACCTTTCCTCTCATCTCTTTTTGTATTCGAATCTCTTCAAATTGTAATACAGCTTTATTGGCTCCAATCAAAGCTAATAATTTTGAAATTTCCTCACCTTCTTTTATATAAATAGAATATCTATTCTTAGTTACTAATTCTTTGGCATGGATATCAAAAATGTTCAATATTTCTTGTAATACTTTCAAGTTATTTTCATTTGACACTACCATTTCTAAATGATAAGAATTTTCTGGATTATTTACAGAACCAGCTCCTAAGAAACACCCTCTAATAAATGCTTTTTTCTGCTCATCTGTTCCTATATCTTTTATTACATCCTTTACACATACTTCATTTTCTTTTATACCTAAATATTCTAATTTATGAATATCAAATGCTTTTGTCACAATGTGAAATGTTTTTCCATTCACATCTATATCATGGTTAATCTCTAAATTCGATAATAATTTTGAAAATCGATTAATATTATAGTCACTTTCTGTTGAAAATCTGACATTTTTTCCTTTTATTAAATCTGTATTTCCAGAAATACAATATCCCATTAATTCAAACTTTACATTTTCTTTATTTACTAAACTATTCGCTTTATTTAATTCTTGTTTTATATCTGATGAAAAAGACATATTCCCCTCCTTTTTTGAACGATTTAGCTCGTCCCTAATGTTCGCCTAATGTTCATCCTAATCTTGTTACGATCACTCTATCATGATTATATAAATCTTTTTTACAATATGTCCCTTTATACTGTTTTTTGTCTTTTATAATTTGCATCACTTCTTCTTTTTGATCATATCCAATTTCTAAACAAATATATCCTCCATATTTTAAATATTCATATGCTTTATTAGAAATATCTCTATAAAAATCTAATCCATCTTCTCCTCCGTCTAATGCTAACTTTGGTTCTTTTTTTACTTCTCTATCTAACGTTTCCATATCTTTTCTTTTTATATATGGCGGATTAGAAACTATGATATCATATTTTTCTTGTCCTAAATCTTGGAAAAGATTTGATTCTACAAATGTAATTTTATCCTGTACATGGTTATTTTTTGCATTTGCTATAGCAATATCTAACGCCTTTCCACTAATATCTAAGGCTGTTAATTGCACATTTTCTAAATATTTTGCTAAAGATACTGCAATAGCTCCACTCCCTGTACATAAATCTAATATTTTTTTTGCTCTTATTTTTTTTGCTATTTTGATAACCTCTTCTACCAGAACTTCCGTATCTTGTCGTGGTATTAGCACATTTTCATCTACATAAAAATTCAATTTCATAAATTCTTTTTGGTGTGTAATATGTTCTATTGGTTCTCCTTGTGTTAATAATTCTATATATTTTAAATATTCTTGTTCTTCTTTATCTGTTAATTTTTGATTATCATATACAATCAAATATTGTCTTGGTTTTTTTAGTACATATTGTAATATTAATCTTGCTTTTAACTTTGGTGTAGAAATTTTTTCTAATTTTAATACAGTAACAGCTTTTATCAATGCTTGTTTAATCGTCATATAGCACACCTTCTTTCTTTTTATATTAAAGCTTCTTCTTTTACTTTTTTAATCATATATACTCTATTTCCTAAATTCTCATTTTTGTTTATTTTATACTATTTACATAAAAATAGCAAGAAAATTTCTTACTATTCCCGTTTTATTGAATTTACTTAATACCATTTGATTCCTTTTTTACTCTATTAAAGTTTTTAAAAATTTACAAAAAAAAAGCCCCGCCTTAGCCGTCAGCTTTTTAATTTTTAAGGACCTGCTCCTAAAAACAGGTGGGTGCCTACCTAAATACTTATGGGCTTCTCACTATATAATGTGAGCATGCACGCCATATTCGAGAGATCAGCCCCTCTTATAATTTGTTGGTTCTAAAAATTATGCTCTTACGTACTACGCAGGGATTTTGCAATCCTTATTAGATTATCTATATATTAACACATTTAAAATTGTTTTACAAATGCTTTGTCCTTTTTAAAATATATTTTTCCTTTCTTTATATAATTTTATCTCGCTTTTTCGTTTATATTCTCTTTTTCTTTAACTTTCCTTTAGTTGATTTTTCCCTATTTTTATGATAAAATAAATGTATATTTATGAGTATCTGAAGGCTTTTAGCCTTCTTTTTTTATTTTAATCATATATGCATGATTCTTTCGTACTTCAACATTTCATTTTTTGTTACATCACATATAATAATATGCAGAAAAATTGTAAAATGCTACCTAATAAAATAAATAGATGGAAAACAGAATGCATCCATTTATGCTTTTTTCCAACACCATATAGAATCGCTCCTACAGAATAAGCAATTCCGCCTGCTAACAGCAAGCTAAATCCTGCTATTCCTAATAATTGTGGTAATAAATTAATTTTTACAATAATACACCATCCCATAACTAGATAGCATATCATTGAAAATTTTTTAAATTTCTTTATATCAATTGAGTTTAACACAATTCCTAGTATCGCCATGGCCCATATGATGCCAAATATCGTCCAACCAGTTGCTGTACTATATTCTCGTAATGTGCATAATGCAAATGGTGTATAAGAACCTGCAATTAATAGAAATATGGAACAATGATCTAATACTTGAAACACTCTCTTAGAATATCTTTTAGGACTTAATCCATGATAAATGCTAGACATTGTATATAATATAATCATTGTTACACCATAGATAGAGCCACTAACAACTCCATATCCATTCCCATGAATTGCTGCAAATACAACACACAAAACAGTTGCCACAATTCCTAAAGCAGCACCTACAATATGAGAAGTCATATTAAATATTTCTTCTCCTTTTGTATATTGGGGTAATATTCTATCTCTTAATTTTACTCTCGTCATATTTCTCTCCCATTTTTATTTTTGTTATTATATCATTATTAATATGATAAGTAAATATACAGTTTGTGAATTTCTCTTGAATTTCTTAAAATATATGTCATATTTTATATTTCAATATCTCTATAACTTGTTACCATTTGTGCCCCTTGTTTAATTAACTCATTTGTTCCTACAGAATTCATTTCATCAATATTTCCTGGTACTACATATACATCTCTTCCTTGTTCTAGTGCAAAATCTACTGTTATTAATGTTCCACTTTTCTTTTTAGCTTCAACAACGATAATTCCTTTACTCATTCCACTAATTATCCTATTTCTTGCTGGAAAATTCATTTTTTCGGGTTTACTGCCTAGAGGATATTCTGATATAATAACACCATTTTCTTCTATAATTTTATCATATAAATATTGATTTTCTTTAGGATACACTATATCTAATCCACTTCCCATAACACCTATTGTGATACCTCCTGCTTTAATGGCACCAATATGAGACTGACTATCAATTCCTTTTGCTAATCCACTAATAATACTAATATTTCTTTTTGCTAAATGATATCCAAAATATTGTGCCACTCTTTCTCCATAAGAACTGGATTCTCTGCACCCTACAATTCCAATAGCTGGTGTATTTAATATACTTTCATTTCCTTTTACATATAGACTAATTGGATAATCGTAGATTGTTTTTAAAATTTTAGGATATTCTTTATCTTCTATTGTAACCATTTTTATATCTTCTTTTTGCAAAAATTCTATCTGTTTTTCTATGTTTTCCTTATTTTCTTTACATAGTATATTTTCTGCTAATGTTTCATTAAATCCTTTTATTTGTAGAATTTCTTCTTTCTTTAAATTATATATTCTTTCAGGTGTTTTATACCTATTTAGTAATATTTGTTTTCGTATACTTCCTAATCCTTTTATACAAGATAACCATATCCAATATTTTTTCTTTTCTAACCCTTCTATTTTTATACCTCCTTATTATATTTTTAATTATTTAGCAACAAAAAAGACACTTAATAATAAGTGCCCCTATTTTATATTCTTAAAATCTATTGATTATTTTGATTCTTTGTTGCCTTGATAACATTATTCATAAGCATTGCTACTGTCATTGGTCCAACACCTCCTGGAACTGGTGTGATATAGCTTGCTTTTTCTTTTACCTGTTCGAAATCCACATCTCCTGTTATCTTCTTATCTTTTCCTCTATTGATTCCGACATCAATAACTACTGCTCCATCTTTTACCATATCTGCTGTTACATAATTTGGTTTTCCAATTGCTGCTACTAATATATCTGCATTTCTTGTCTTTTCTTTCAACTCTTTTGTTCTTGAATGGCAAATCGTAACAGTCGCATGTTTATTTAAACAACATGCCATAAGTGGTTTTCCTACAATATTGCTTCTTCCAATAATAACTAGATTTTTGCCTTCTAAATCTATATGATATTCTTCAAACATTTTCATAATCCCAAATGGTGTACAAGATATAAAAGTATCTTGATTTAATAATAGCTTTCCTACATTGATTGGATTAAAACCATCCACATCTTTTTCATAAGATATTTCTCTAAATGCTTCATCTATATCTAAATGTTTTGGAATTGGACTTTGTAATAATATTCCATTAACTGTTTTATCTTCATTTAGTTTATGAATTAACTCTATTAATTCTCTTTGTGTTATACTAGCATCTAATATATGTTCTTCATATTCTACACCTATTTCATCACATGCTTTACTTTTTGTCCTCACATACACTTTTGATGCAGGATCATCTCCCACCATAATGACTGCAAATTTTGGGTGAATTCCTTTTTCTTTTAAGTTCTCACATTCTACTTTTAAATTTTCTCGTACTTTTCTAGCTAATTCTTTTCCATCAATAATTACTGCCATTTTTTTATTCTATAGAGCACATAACTCTATATCTCCTTTCTTCTTTTCTCACTTGATTATATACTACTCATTATTTTTTTGCAAGAACAATAGCGGGCTTTCTTAAACATTTTTTCTTTTCATATTTCTTAATTAACTATATACTTAAATTTTGAATAAGCGTAAAAAATAAAAAGCTATCCTGTTTTTTACTTTTTACAGAATAGCTATGAAAAAAAGGGGATGTTTATGATTATTAATATACTATCTGTATATGTATGATTCTTGCAAAAAATGTGAATTATCTGTGAATTCATCACCTTTTTTATTTGCTTTTTTGATTTTTTCACTCGTTATATAATATATCATTACTTCAATCTTGTATTCTGCTAATAATGTTAAAACATCTTGGCTATCATTTGGTTTTACTTTTCTTCCCAATATGCCTAATTTATTTGCTGTTTCAAAGCTTTTTCCTGTGTCATCATCATCAATAAATAAACATTCTTCTGGTTTTAAATGATATCTACTTAATAATGTTTTAAATAATTTTTCATCCGGCTTTACTAGGTGTTCATAAGCAGATATGATGATTCCATCACATAGTTTAAAGAAATCTATTTCTTGAAAGTATTCATATGTAAAAGTTGCCATATTTGATAAAACATAAATATGATATCCCTTCTGTTTTAATTTTTTTGCAATTTCTATCGTATCTTCATTAAGAGCTAAATACTCACATCTTTTATTCATAACTTCTTTAATTAAAGTTTCATACTGTTTTGGCGCTTTCTTTTGCATTTGCTTAATAGCTTCTTCTTTACTAATATTCCCTAAATCTAACAATTTCCACTCTTCTGTTTTAAAAATATATTGTATTAAATCTTTTGCTTTATTTTCGTCATCTGTAAAATGCATTAATGTTTCTATACTTGAGCCTCTTATAATAACATTTCCTAAATCAAATATGATATTTTTTATCATCCTTTCAAATTCTCCTTTTACCATTTCTAATTGCTATTTTTTATAATTCTTCATCAGATATTCCTATACGATATTCAATATTCTCCATATGTGGAAACATTTCTTTGACCCTTTTCAAAGTAAGCATTGTCATTTTAGGCTGTGGATTTTTAGGATTTTTAGATAACAATTTTTGTGTATAGCAATTGGATGCTGTTTTAAATAACAAATAACGATTTCTTACATAAGTATAATAAATTTGATAACCATCATCTAAATCCTCCCACATCATTTCAAATGTATAATTTTTGTCCATCTTTTCCTCCTTTTGTCGCATTAAGTTCGTTTGTCTATGCGACATTTTGTCCCATTGGGATTGTTTCTGTCTGCGACATTTTGAACTTATTTTATCATTTCTTTAAATTCTGATTCTGTTATAATTGTAACACCTAAATTTTGTGCTTTTGTTAATTTACTTCCAGCATCTTCTCCTGCTAATACATAGTCTGTTTTTTTAGATACTGTGCTTGATGTTTTTCCTCCAAGTTTTTCTATAATTTCAGAGGCTTCATTTCTTGTAAATTCTTCTAAGCTTCCTGTTAAGACAAATGTTTTTCCTTCAAATCGATTATCTTCACTTTCTTCTTCTAGTGAATTCATATTCACACCTGCTATTTTTAATTTATTCATTAAATCTATTGTTTGTTCTTCTAAGAAAAATTCTCTGATACTATTTGCTACAATTGGTCCAATATCATCTATCATACTTAATTCTTCAAAACTAGCATTCATGAGATTATCCATTGTCTTATACTTCTTTGCTAACATTCTTGAAGCCTTTACACCAACATGACGAATTCCTAAGGCGGTGATTAATTTTGATAAGTCATTTTGTTTACTTCTTTCTATGGCATCTACTAAATTTTGTGCAAATTTCTTTCCATTTTTCTTTAAAGATGCAATATCTTCAAATTTTAATGCATAAATATCTGCTATATTTTTAATCAAATTGTTGTCCAATAACTGTTGGATAATATTTTCTCCTAGTCCAGATATATCCATCGCCTCTCTTGAAACAAAATGTACTAAATTTCTGAACAATTTTGCTGGACATTCAATTCCTGTACATCTTACTGCTGCTTCTCCTTCTTCTCTTACAGTAGGTGCTCCACAAACCGGACATACTTTTGGCATTTCGAAATCTTTTTCATTTCCTGTTCTTTTATTCTTCACCACTTCTACAATTTCTGGAATGACATCTCCAGCCTTTTGTATAACAACTGTATCTCCTATTTTTAAGTCTTTTTCTTTAATAAAATCTTCATTGTGAAGCGTTGTTTTTGATATGGTTGATCCTGCAACTTTGACTGGCTCTAATATAGCCATTGGCGTAATGACTCCTGTTCTTCCTACTTGGCAAATAATATCTTTTAATATGGTTTCTTTCTTTTCTGGTGGATATTTGTATGCTACTGCCCATCTTGGAACCTTTATCGTTGAACCTAATATTTCTCTAAAATGTAAATCATCTACTTTGATAACTGCTCCATCAATTCCAAATGTTAAATTTCCTCTATCTTCTCCAATTTTTTCAATTGCTTTTTCTGCTTCTTGAATTGTTTTACAAGGAATCCTAACAGGATTCACATGAAACCCTAGTTTACTTAAATATTCCAATTCTTCAAAATGAGAGTTGAAGGTTTTTCCTTCTATTTTTTGTACATTAAAAATATAGATATCTAGTGGTCTTTTAGCTGTTATCTTACTATCTAATTGTCTTAAAGAACCTGCTGCTGCATTTCTTGCATTTGCAAATAATTCTTCTTCATTTTCTTCTCTTTCTTGGTTCATCTGTTCAAAGTCTTGTTTTGATATAAAGACTTCTCCTCTAACTGTAATGTCAATTTTATCTGTTAGTTCCATAGGAATTGTTTTTACTGTTTTTAGGTTTTCTGTAACATCTTCTCCAATTAGTCCATTTCCTCTTGTAGCACCTCTTACAAACTTTCCTTGCTTGTACTCCAATGCAGCAGATAATCCATCTATTTTTGTCTCTACTACATAATTTACTTCTTTTATTCCATTTTCTTCTGCTTGTTTTTGAATTCTTTCGTCAAATTCTTCTACTTCTTCAAAACTAAATACATCTTGTAAACTTTGAAGTGGCACTTCATGAGTTACTTTTTGAAATCCTTCTTTAACATGTCCTCCTACTTTTTGTGTTAAAGAATCTTTTGAAATAAATTCTGGATATTCTTTTTCTAAATTACGTAATTCTACCATTAACATATCATATTCAAAGTCTGATATTTCTGGTTTATCATCATCATAATATTTTTTTGCATAATATTCTGTCTTTTCTCTCAATTTTTCTATTCTTTTTTTGGCTTCCGTTTTATTCATTTTGCACCTCTTTATCTATCAAAGTTGCCAAAGGGGGACGGGCCATTTTAGCAACTTTTGTAATTTTATTTTCTTTCCTATTATATACAATTAGGATAAAAAAATAAAGGAATTTTAGTAAATTCCTTTATGAAAATTTTTTGTCATTAATTGATTTATCTATTTTGTTTTTTTACTACTTCATTTTTATTTTTGTAAATACTATTTTCTGGAACCACACCTCTTACAGAAGATAATGGATAAATATTTGAATTTCTTCCGATAATAGTTCCTGGGTTTAATACTGAACCACAACCTACTTCTACATAATCTCCTAGCATAGCTCCCACTTTTTTTCTCTTAGTTTCGATGGTTTCTTTATCATTTTTGATAACCACTAATTGTTTATCTGATTTTACATTAGATGTAATAGAACCAGCTCCCATATGTGCTTTATATCCTAGAATAGAATCTCCTACATAATTATAATGTGGAACTTGCACCTTATTAAATAAGATGACATTTTTTAATTCTGTAGAATTTCCAACAACTGCACCTTCTCCTACAATGGCATTTCCTCTAATAAAAGCACAATGTCTTACTTCTGCTTCTTTTCCAATAATTGTAGGACCGTTAATATATGCAGTTGGTGCTACTTTTGCACTTTTTGCAATCCACACATTTTCTTCTACTTTTTCATATTCGTCTTTATCTAATTTCTCACCTAATTCTAAAATATATTCTCCTATATCAGGTAGTATTTCCCATGGATATGTACTTTTTTCTAATAATTCTTTTGCAATGGTTTCTTCTAAATTATATAAATTTTTAATTTTACATTCTTCCATATCTTTTCTATCTCCTTAATTTCTGTTCCAAAATTTCTCATACAATTCCTTTGCTGTTTTTGGGCTATCGACTCCTTCACGATTTTTTACAGGTGCAAAATCGTCTTCTCTTTTTCCTCTTAATATAGCAATATCATCAAACAATTCAAAAGCATCAAAGATAAATGATTCAAATTTATATGAATTTTCTTCTTGTGGAATTACTTCTTTTCCATCTTCACTTATATAAGAATTTTTCTTAAAAGCACTATGATAAATTAGTGTTTCTTTACTAATTTTTTCAATGGCTTCTATTGTATATAAATTACACATAATATGGGCTTCTCCATATTTTAGTTCTCCATCATTATCCACTTCTTCTGCCATTTTTTCTGGCATTTCTGAATACTCGATAACTTTAGGGTGTCCGTTCATTTTAGCAAATACACCTACACGTTCATGTGGATTTGCTTTAACAATTGATTTTGATGCGATTTGTACTTTTTTATCAATTGCCATTCCTAACAAAATGGTATCTGCCATTTTTAATAATGCATTATCGACTCCTCCAATAAATACCCATTTAATTCCTTTTTCTTTCATTTCTGCTAAACAACCACTTGCTCTTAGAGAAGAATATGTACCACCATTTCCATCAGATGCTTCTTTTATTTTCATATCTTTTCCTACTAATAATTTTCCATTTATATCTACTAGAGGTAATTCGCTTTGTGCAAAAAATCTTACTGAATCTTTATCATATCCAAAATAGTTATGTTTTTCCATGAATTCCACTGTTTCATCATTGTTTTCTTTACTTGTCATGATATACCATGGAATCACTTTTCCATATTTTTGATTTGCTTCTTTTAAATTTTCTGCTAAAATCTCAAATAAATATTTTCCTTTTCCATAAACATCTAATTTAAATGTTCCTTTTGGCCCTGAATGTCCTAATCTTGTTCCTTGACCTCCTGCCATCGTTACAACAGCATATTCACCTTTTTCTAAAACAGCTTCTCCTAATCTTTGAAACTCTTCTTTTTGCTCTTCTGATAATTTTTTCTTATCTAAATATGGTAATGGCTCTATTTTATTTTCTTTTATTTCTATTTCTTTTTTTGTATTATCATATAACTCTTTTAGTTGATGAAAATCAATTTTGCTAATTTGTTCCACCAATGCTTGTTTTTTATCTTCATCTAATTTTTCTATCAATTTTATAATATGTTCTTGATTATACATTTTTAATATATCTATTGTGTCCTGTACTTTATCCATTTTGTTTCGCCCCTTTTAGCTAATATAGTATAGTATATGTTTTTTTTCAATATTGATATTTTAGCACAGTTCTTTATTTTTATCAAGTTTTTTAGAAAACTTGTCATAAACCTAGAAAATTTCCAATATACATTAATTAAAGTAATTTAGTACAAACATTTTGAAAGTGATTAGAAGGAGGTATATAGATGGAAAATACAAGATTGTATCAAGACATCGCCAAAAGGACTGATGGAGATATTTATGTAGGGGTCGTTGGTCCTGTACGAACTGGTAAATCTACTTTTATTAAAAGATTCATGGATTTATTAGTCATTCCCAACATTGATAATGAATACAAAAAAGAAAGGGCTAAAGATGAATTGCCACAAAGTGCCGGTGGTAGAACTATCATGACAACAGAACCAAAATTTGTTCCTAATGAAGCAATCGAAATCACCTTAAATGACAATTTAAAATTTAAGGCAAGGTTAGTGGATTGTGTTGGATATTTAGTAGATAATGCCATTGGCTATTTAGAAGATGACATGCCTAGAATGGTAAAAACACCTTGGTCTGAGGAAGAAATTCCTTTTGAAACTGCTGCTGAAATTGGGACAAAAAAAGTAATTGAAGAACATTCTACCATTGGTGTTTTGGTAACCACTGACGGAACTATCACAGACATTCCAAGGGAAGATTATGTAAAAGCTGAAGAAAGAGTTGTTAATGAATTAAAAGCCTTGAATAAACCATTTATCATTTTACTAAATTCGAATGACCCTGACTCAGACTATACCAAAGAGCTTGCAGAAACCTTAAGCGAAAAATACAATACATCTGTTATGCCTCTTAATTGTGAATATTTAACCATTGAAAATATTAATACGATGTTTTCAAAAGTATTATATGAATTTCCTGTTGATCAGGTTTGCATCAAATTTCCTAGATGGATTGATGGATTAGATATGTCACACCCTTTAAAAACAGAGCTATTTAAAGAAATTAAAGATGCTTTTTCTAATGTCAATGTTTTAAAAGAAATATCAAGCTGTGCAGATACTATTAAACAAACAGAAATTATTTCAAAAACTTCTATAACAGATATTCAGCTAGGTACTGGAAAAGTAAATGTAGAAATCACTTTAAAAGAAGAATTATTTTACCAAGTACTTACGGAAATTACAGGCGTTCCAGTTTCTAATGAAGGAGATTTGTTTAGTATTATTTCAGAATTAGCTGATGTAAAAAAGAAATATGATAAAATCGCTTATGCACTAGATGAAGTCAATAGAAAAGGTTATGGAATTGTGACACCTTCAATGGATGAATTAATTTTAGAGGAGCCAGAAATGGTAAAACAAGGCTCTAAATTTGGCGTAAAATTAAAAGCTATGGCACCTTCTATTCACCTTATTAAAACAAATGTTGCAACTGAAGTATGCCCAATTGTTGGTTCTGAAAAACAATCTGAAGAATTAGTCAATTACTTATTATCTGGATTTGAAAGTGAACCTCAAAAAATCTGGGAATCAAATATCTTTGGAAAGAGTCTACATGAATTGGTAAATGAAGGCTTACAAACCAAACTTGCTAAAATGCCTGAAGAAGCTCAAATTAAATTACAAGAAACATTGGAAAGAATTGTCAATGAAGGTAGTGGTGGATTGATGTGTATCATTCTATAAATCGAACCATTGGAAATGTGCAAAATTAAATGTTTTTCATTCATATTTGAAAAGGAGTCTAGAACTTTTTATTCTAGACTCCTTTTCTTAATGTTCAATTTATGCTTCTCTCTTTAAGGAAAAGTATTCTAAGTTGCCTGACATCATTTTTTCATTCTTGATGTCATAGATTCTCTTAATTGTTCTCATAATTCCGTTGCTTGTACATACCAGAATTACAGAACCATCTGGATAAGTTGCAAAAATTGTTTCAATGATATTCTTTACTCTTATCTTTACATCTTCATAACTTTCACCATGAGGTGGTGTATAATTTCCTTGCTGAAAGGCTTTTCGAAGTTTCTGATTAACATTTTCCTTCTTCAATCCTTCCCATTCTCCAAGACCAATTTCTGTAAAGCCATCTTCTTTAATGAATTTCCGGTTTGGAAAAATAGCCTCTAAAGTCTGTTTTGTTCTTTTGAGAGGTGAACAATAAATGGCATCAAATTGATATTCTTTAAATATTTCTCTCATTTTTTTTGCCTGTTTTCTTCCCTCTTCTGAAATTTCTACATCTCTTCTCCCACAAAACCGACCTTCTTTATTCATTTTTGTCTCTGCATGTCGTAAAAAGATAATTTGTTTCATATGCACTCTCCTAATATGTTATTTAAAACTAAAAACTTTTTACTTCACAGT
>CASEEU010000027.1 GCA_949287075.1 uncultured Eubacteriales bacterium
AATTAGGACTACCTATAATTAAATTTCACGGTATTAGACATACAAATGCTACTCTCATGATTGCTAATAATGTTGATATAGCAACAGTATCTGCAAGACTTGGACATGCAAGTATTAACACAACTATAAAATACTATGTGCATCCATTAGAAAAAAATATGAGAAAAGCAGCGTATGTATTACAAGACCTATTAATAGGTGACAACTAATAATCTTTTTTCAATAAAATTACAAAAATTGCTTTTTTTAAGTCTTATTGTGAAATTTTAGGCTATTTATAGCTATTTAAAGTAGCTTGTGTCCCCAAGCTGTCCCCAAAATAGCCTAAAATACACTTTCACACAAAAAATAAAGAGTCCACAATCTCTTGCGACTCTAAGTTTAAATCTTGGTTGCGGGGGTAGGACTCGAACCTACGACCTTCGGGTTATGAGCCCGACCATATCCCCGCTTTTTTGTTATTTTTGCAAACCGATGTATCTTTACTCTTACAACCGATTTGCTGTTTTTGAACTAATCAATACTAAGCTATTATTTTGTAATGTCCCTTTAATGTCCCTTTATATTGCTTTTTGTCCCATTAAAAGAACACTCGGTATATTTTTTATTCTTTCAGGTAAAACATTTATATTATTTATTTCTTCCAATTTCTCAATTTCTTTCTTATTGGTATCTTCATCATAGTCGACATAGAAATCGACAGTTGTACTTCCTAATGCATGACCTAAATACTGTTGAATTTGATTTATTGGAATATGAACATCTATACATCTTGTCGCAAATAAATGTCTTAACTGATAAACGCTAATATGTTTAAAACCGTGTCTTTTTAATATTTTGTCTAAAGTATCCCATAAGTAATCACTACTTAACGGATTTCCTAACGCATTTATAAAGATATATTCTTCATCCATTTGAGATTTTTTTGAATATCCTCTGCGTTTTAGTTCTGATAACATAAAAAGATACATTATATCATTTAACCATTTTTGTAATGGTATAGTTCTATGGCTTGTCGGTGTTTTTAGTTCTTTTTCTTCATATGTAGATTCAATTTTTTCAAAGTTATCATCATAATATGTTATCTTTCCGTAATTATCTCTGACTTTTATATTAGATTCTTCATAACTGTAATGTTTCCATTTGATTCCTCCATTTTCACCAGGTCTTAAACCAGTATTTAATATAAAAATATAACAAAAACCATTTTCCTCTGATAATAAAATCTGTATTAGTTCTTGTTGTTCTTTTGGTGATAATGTAGGCTTTTTCTTTTTCTTTCTGACTTTTGGTGTGCGAATAGTTGGAATAGGGTTATATTTAACTATCTTATCTAATTCTGCATCTGCAAAAGCCATATTTAAAATACTTTTTATCTCCCTAATTGTTTTAGGAGAATATTTTTTAATTCCTTTTTTCTCATTACCTGTTGCTAAATCAGAAAAATACTCTTGCAAAATTAGTCTATCCAAAGACTGTATAGGATAATTACCTAAATATGGGATAATATTGGTTTTCATTTTTTCAATGTACCCTTGTAGAGTTCTAGCAGTAACAAAAGGTCGTTTATGTACACGAACCCACTTTTTTAGCCATTCTTCTAATGTGATTCTATCTTTTTCAACGAACATATTGTCATTAGATTCCTGTTTTACCCTTATCATTTCTTGTACTAAAACTCTTTTATCTTTATTAAATAAAGATATTTGCTTAGATTTTCCATCTACTTTTACTGTAATTCTGCCTTCATATCCTCCATTTTTTTGTCTGATTGATCCCATTCCTTTTGTATTTCTCTTTTTTTTCACAGGTGATTTTTGTGAAGTTCTTGGCATTGTTTTTCCCCCATTCAAAAAATAGAGAACATTAAAGGTAAAAGCACAATATTTAATATTCTCTATTATATACAATTTTTTGTAAAAACACAATATCTATGTGAAAAACCT
This sequence comes from uncultured Eubacteriales bacterium, assembly GCA_949287075.1. Classification (GTDB taxonomy): domain Bacteria; phylum Bacillota; class Clostridia; order TANB77; family CAG-508; genus CAG-269. Next base: position 1,947 of record CASEEU010000027.1, read on the forward strand.
ACCAGAGTTTTTATCAAACCACTCTTGTAACATTTTTTTATTAATGACAATTCTCCTTTTAAACTTTATACAAGGAAAATCAGGATATTTTACTAATTCAGCCATAAGATTTTTGCTTATTCCCATTAAATTTGCAGCTTCACTTATATTTAAGCCTATTTTTTCATCGTTCATCTGCATCACAACCATTTTTTGCTTGTTCAAGTTTATTTATAGCCCAGTCCTGTGAATCTGCAATATTTTGAATAATATTGCGAGGATATAATTTAAAACATTGCTTCATTTCTATACCAAAAGTTTTAGGGTTAATTTCTCCTTTATATTTTGAACTTTGCATATAATCAAGTGTTACTTGTGCATAAGCCACAGCATCTTTTTTATTCATCTTTGACACCTCCAACAAAGGTTTCAAATAATGTAATAATCTTGTCCCACTCTACTTCTGAACTATCTCTAATACAGATTTCACATTTTTCAATATAAGAAAAATCTTTTTTTCTCCTTATGTATATTTCTAATTTTTGATAATCATTAGCAGTATAATTAATTTCTGCATATATTTTACTTTGCTTGGTATTTAATTTATCTGCTAACCTAAATACTTTTAACAATTTTTGTTCCATATCTTGACACCATTTGCAAATAGAATTTGCTTACCTTTCCTTAATATATTTTGGTACATCATAAGACCTTCCAAGTTCTTCTCTAAATTCGTACCTATGTTTTGAAGGGTTATATTTGTAAGCACTTTTATTCCATTTTCTATAATTTTCATCTGTTAATTTCTTTGGTTTAGATAATTCCATAGATGCCTCTATATGTTGTGATTTAACAAATTCGTAATTATCTTCAATTCTTTTGCTTTCTCTTTTTTTCTTAATAAAATTGTTTTGGTCTTGTTTTCTTTTTTCTTTTGATTTTTCTTTTCTAAAATTCTTTTCTTCCATATACCTGGAATCTGTTTTAATAACCTTTGTTACATAAGCAGATGTTACTTTTGTTATTTTTGCTATTTCTTTTACTTTTAGGTGCTTAATATAAAATAGGTTAATTATTTTATCTTTTTGTATTTTCATCTAATACCACCTTGTATTTTTGTTGGTTAATTTTTTGTCGACACTTTTTAGATATGACAATACTATTAGAGAAACTATTTAATCTCTAATTCTTTCATTTTTTTAGCGAAAGCATCTTGTCTTTTTTTCTTCTCTTTTAACTCTTTATATAAGCGATATTTTAATTTTAGTTTTGGTAGTAAAATATCAAATATAAAAAGTAATAATACAAGGGATATTCCTAATAATAGACATCTGACAAACATAATCTATATTTCTCCTTTCGTAAATTTAGGTAAAGGACAGATAAGAGCTAGTCCGACCTGTCCTTTGTTTAATATAGTGCTTCCTAAAATTTGCCCTTCACTCTATATACAGTGAGTAAGTCAGCAAAATTCTCCCCTAATTTTTGAAAAAATTTTAAAATTTATAATTTTTTATTCCTTCGATCAGCTTTAAAATAATAAATTGATATCTGTCTTCGTCCCCAAAACTATACCTTTTAAGCATTTTCTTTTTTCTTTCAATAATTTCTAACATTGCCATATCATCACCTGACTGTGCCATTTTTCCTAATTCATATAAACTTTTATTTTTCATTTTCAGAACCCTCCTTAAAATATTTCTTTAATTTGTTAATTGCCCTGATTTTAATTTTACTAACTGTTTTTGAATATACTTCTAATATTTCTGCTGCTTCTTTTTGTGAAAGTTCTTCATCATAGAGTAAAAAAATAACTGCCTGCTCAATAGCAGACAGCGACTTTAAGGCACTTTTTAATTGTAGTGATACATCCACATCATCTGTACTTAAAAAACTAGAATTTAAAGTAACAAAATCATCCAAAATGGCAGAATAGTCCATATCATTTATCATAAGTCTTTCTTTATCTATGATATTCATTTGTTTTTTGAAGTAAGTTCTTGCTGATAAAATAATAGTTTTATTTAGGAAACTATCAAACCTTTCTTCCTTGTAATCGTTTTCACTTTCCATAAGTGTTCCTCCCAAATTTTGAATTTGGGTTTGATATTCCTATCTAAAAGGAACACAAATTGAAAAAAAAACCTCCTTCCCAAAAATATATAAAAAATGAGCCTATTATACCTATTTAGTAATAAAAAACATAATCATTCGTACTTTTAAATAAAATACTCTTTTGTCAAACCAACTTATGTTCTTTTAAATAGGTATATAAACCCACAGGAATTATACAAAATCGAAAGTGCAAAATTTGTCGAAAACTGGTGTTACAAAAACCCTTTTGTCATATTGAGAAATATTGTGTTTTTTGAAATGCAGTATTTTGTTGTTTTGTGTCGTTTTAATGTTCCTATTTGTCATATATTTTGTCAGTAATAAGGAGTGTAATATTCTTAAAAAGGGCGATAAAATAGTAATAATAGGAATAAGGAGGCTAATTATGGTATTAAATCCATTAGAAATTGGTATAAGAATTAGAAAAATTAGAGAAGAATTATACCACGAATCAAGACTGCTTTTTGCAGAGAGGTGTGGCCTAAGTGAAAATCATTTAGGAAAACTAGAAAACGGAACAATTATAATAAGCATAAAGGCTTTGAACAAAATTTGTACTGCTGCAGGTGTAGATGCAAATTATCTTTTGTATGGAGAATGCAAAAATAAACACTTATCAACTAGGCGAACCATAGATAATTTTTTAGATAAGAGTACAAAAAAAGAATTAAAGATGTATCTAAAATTTATTTCAACACTTAAAAGCTACTATTTTGATGAGGACTAGCAGAAATTTTTTATTCTGCTAGCTTTTTGTTTGTTGAAAAAAGTATTTCCTTGTGATATATTTCTGCTTGTATAAAACAATAAAGGAGATGCAGAAAAATGAACTTAGGAACAGATCTACCAAGAAAGAAACAAGAAGCATTACAAGAAATAGGAATAAAAAGTGAAAACAGAGAATATTCAAAAGAAGAACTTAAATCGTTTAGTAATATTATTGGAGAACATATTTATAGTCAGAGTTCAAAAAATGGTGATATGGAAAAAGCATTTGATATATATGGAGATATATTAACTACTTTTGTAAGAAATGAAAAATAAAAGAGGTTTTAAATTTATGAATAAAAATGAAAAAGAAATACATTATCTTTTTGAATTATATAAAAATGCTAAAAATAAAGAAGAAAGAGAACAGTGTTACTATAACATTTATAGAAAATACAATAAATTAGTAAAAAGAATAGCTTTTTCTATAATAAAAAACGAGCATGATAGTGAAGACATCGTACAAAATGTTTTTATAAAAATATATAACATTAAAAATTCTATTCCAAGTCAAAATGAATATTCATGGCTATATAGCATTACCAAAAATACTACTATTGATTATTTACGAAAACAAAAAAATACTATAAATATTGATGATTTATATAATCTACAAACCAAAAACAATGAAATAGATGATTTGATAGAATATGAAAAATATGAAAAAATAATTTCAAGATTATCACTAGAAGAACAAGAAATTGTTTCATTAAAAATATTATCAAATTTAACATTTAAGGAAATTGGAATTTTACTAAATATGCCGACTGCGACAGTTAGTTGGAAATATTATAAAGCAATAAATACATTAAAATTATTTATTAGTAATCTATTATTATGTATTGTCGCATTAGGAAGCTATTTAATAAATAAGGGAAATATGCCAAGATCGGAGATAGATTTGATAATACAAAAACACAATACAGTAAATAATATTTTATTAGCCTTTACCCTAATATTTGCTATAACTAGCATATATTTTTTAATTATTTTAAAAAAATACCATAAAAATACTAAAAACTATTCGTCTAAATAATAGAGAATAGAGGTGGTGTTATGAAAAATAAAAAAATAAAAACATTAATAATTTCATTATTGATTATTATCACTATTATTCTTATCTTTTTTGCAATAGATGTATACAGACTAACAATTCATAAAGAACCTATCTTCTGTATAAATACAATAACATATAGAGATGGTGGAAGTAAAGAATATTTAGGAATTGGATACAAAATAATAACATACAATAGTAATAATAGACAGGACTTTGAAGTAGGAACTTGGTTTTTGAAATATAACTGACTCTCTCATTCTCAAAAATAAAGAAAGGAGGATTATTTTAGTTTATTTTTAGAATAGGAGGAAAATTTATATGAAAATGAAAAAAGTATTATTATCAATAGGTCTAATTATTGCCATAATAATGATAACTGGACTTTCTACAATGGTTTATGCAAGAGATAATTTAGCATATGCTGCCGGAACAACAAACGGAATAAATACAGTACAAGATGTAAATGACGCAATGAATGCTTATAGTAATGCTGGTTATAGAAGAAGCTCACATATAGATCCAAGTAGAGATACTTTATGGAGTCATTTATATGCTGATGTACAATTTTTTCCAACACATGGAAGTTTAACTTCAATTAGTTTTACAAATTCAGGGATAAGAGTTGGAAATGATAGTAATAATTATATTGGAACAAATAGCGTTCATTGGGATGCTGATACAATTTTAGTTACATATGCAAGTTGTATGAGTGCAGGAACAGACAATAATTTTTCACAAAATAGTATAACGTATCAAACAGCTTTAAGGGGTGCAGATACGGCAGTTGGATTTAGAAATAGTATTAATAGTGGAAGTGCAACTAATTGGGGAAAAAGATATAACGACAAATTAGGTTCTGGAGGCGGAGTACAAGATGCAGTTAGCCATGCTAATTCATATATATATTTAGATAGTAGAGTAAAACAAGTTCATGTGGTTCATCATGGCAATGCTAATATGAAAATTGGGAAATATAGAAGTAATAGTATAGATTTAGATGAAAGAAATATCTTAGAAGAACCAATCACATTAAGCAATGCTAGGTCTAATAATTTAATATCAATAATGCAAGATAATATACAAGATTTTAACATAAATGACTATGTTATAAACGAAACAGATGGATTAATGACTACAAATGTTAATACAAATGAAACTGTTTTAGAAAATAAGTATATAGACTTCCAATTAAAAATCGGAGATTTCTATACAGAAGCTGGATATACAGTTAAAGTAAATGGAAACGTGGTCGAAGCAATTTATGATAATAATATAGATAAAGAAAAACAAATTACAGCATTACAAAATACTGAAAACTTTGAAGTAAATGTTCCAAATGCAGAACTAAATACTTTTAAACAAGAAAGCAAACAAAAAGTACAAACAAATTATAAAGGAACTGCAATAACGGTAGCTGATGATGTAAAAACAATTTATTATTATGACATTGCAAATAACAAAAAATATATAAGTTTCTCTGTTCCTAGCATAACTGAAAATGGAGATATAGCTTATGAAACTGTGAATTACGAAATATAATAAATGATTTATAATAATATGTTTATTTCATAGAGTAAGAGTAAATAGGAGAATCAATATCTTGTTCTCCTATTTATTTTTGAATTACAATTTAATTAGAATACTTATATTGATAACTACTATCATTTATGATATTATTGAACAAATATAAATAGTAATTTG
>CASEEU010000028.1 GCA_949287075.1 uncultured Eubacteriales bacterium
AAACCAATACTTCTGATAGAAAGTCTGCAATTTGTTTTTGTGGAAAGTTAACGATTGCTAGTATTTGTTTTCCTATTAATTCTTCTTGAGCATATAGATTGGTAATTTGTGCTGACGATTTCTTGACACCAATTTCTTCTCCAAAATCAATTTCTAACTTATAAGCTGGTTTTTTCGCTTTTTTAAATTCTTCCGCTTTTAGAATTGTTCCTACACGAATATCTAATTTCATAAAATCTTCAAAAGTTGCCATTTTACCTATTCTCCTTTTATTTCATTTCTTTATTCAAAATCTTCTTGTGCTACATATACTTTCATAATTCCTATTTCTCTCCTATATCTTTCAAGAAGTTTTTTCTTTCAAAAGTGTAAACTGGAACTAATTCTCTTTTATGTTTTGATGCGTGATATCTTTTTAAAATTTCATTTTTAACATTTTCATCTGTATTTCCTGTTTCTATCATTTCTGCAATTTGACTATACTTGATTCCCATTTTTTCTTCATCTGTTTTTCCACCTAATCCATCATTTGGTGCCTTTTCTAGTATTCTTTCTGGAACACCTAAATATTTTCCAATCGCTAGCACTTCATCAACGGTAAAATTTCCAATTGGATTAAAATCTGCACTATTGTCTCCCCATTTCGTTGTATATCCTACCATTGCTTCACAAAGATTTCCTGTTCCTATTACTAAGTATTCTAGACTTTGAGCAATCCCATATAAGGTAGTCATTCTTAATCTTGGTTTCATATTAATAGTTGCTTCTTTTGATAATTCTTCTCCCATTGCAGATTGTATTTCCTTTTCCATCTCATCATATGTATTCGTTAAATTCACTTTTAAAAATTTTGCACCAAAAGTATCTGCTACTAATTTTGCATCGTCAAAATCATGAGAAATAGAGTGGCATGGCATAGATACAGCAAGCACATTTTCTTTTCCTATTGCTTTTACTGACATAGCAAGCACAGTCGCAGAATCCTTTCCTCCACTACATCCAACAACAATCCCTTTTGCTCCAGTTTGTTTTATATATTCTTTAATCCATGTAATTGCACCTTCTGCTTCTTTTACTAATTTTTCTTTTTCTAACATATTTTCAAATTCTCCTTTCTATTTTTTATCATTTATTCAATTATTTCTTAAAATGTTCAAAAGGAAACGTCCCCAATCATCTCAAAATGTCCTAAACAGAAACATCCCCAAATGGACATTTTACTTATATAACTGATATTGTTCTATATATTGGATAACTTCATCAGGTGTTAGATATCTTATACTTTTTCCTGCTTTAATTTTTTCTCTGACAAATGTAGAACTTAAATTACTTTTTATGGTATCTTTTGCCTTGATAAAAGCTTGTCTATGTTTTTTTAGCAATTCATTATTTTCAATTATTTCCTCCATACAGTCATTATCTCTTTCTAAAATATATAACTTAAATTTGGTTGTAAGTTCTTCTACTTTTTTCCATGTGTCTAATGTTTTTAAATTATCACTTCCAGTTAGAAAAGCAACTTCATAATCTGCATATTCTTCTTGTATTCTGTGTAATGTTTCAACCGTATATAATTGTCTTTCACTATCTATTTCAATTCTAGATACTTCAAATTTTTCATTTTTATCACAAACTGCTTTTAACATTTGATAACGATGTTCATTTTCAATTAAATCTATTTTTTCATATTGACTATTCACTGGAACAAATATGATTTTCTCTATTCTTGGATATTCTGCTATCATTTGTTCTGCAAGTGAAAAGTGTGAGTTTAGTGGTGGATTAAAACAACCACCAAATACAATGATTTGTTTTTTATTATCTTCCTTTTTCATTTTATTCTCCATTATCTAAATTCTATTTCATGTATATCTTTCCTATATACTATATCATAAAAAAAGAAAATGCTCTATAGTTATGCAAAAAAAAGCAAACTTTAAGGACTAGCCCTAAAGTTCACCAAGTTTAAAATATTTTTCTATACAATTTCATTTGATTTTTCTTGACATATTGATTAATTGCCAGATTGATACATACGAGTGTTAGAAATATAGTTATCATAAAAATTGCTATGTTGTTTATAATAAATGCAATTACTGTTAACAAAATCACGACTACCACAGCATAAAAGAATTCATACATAACATTGACATTTTCTTTCATCATGGCATATTCACTTGTCCATGTAATTTTTGGTTTTTTCAAGTCAATTAATATCATCACTTTTTCTTGTACCAAACAAAGTGCCATTAATATGATAAACAAGAAAATACTAAATATCATATTCATTTTTGATACTAGCAAATTATAACATATGGTAACAATACAAGCAATTACACTATCTGCGATGAGTGCAGGATATAGTTTATATTTAAATTGTTTGTATAAACTAATTGGTATGGTTTTCATTAGTTTTGCTTTTTTACCTTCTCTTGAAACAGCAATAATCGATGTAAAGTTCATGATATACAATACTTGTGCAATACTAATAGCAATTGCTATTCCTATCGGACTAAATATATTTTCTTGCATATTGGTTAAAAAATCAATTCCTACACTTTTAACAAATGAAATTAGAGTAATGGCAGGAAGCCCAATAAACAAGATTGGATATACCATTGGTAAAATAATACATTGTAAACAAAATATAGGTGTTCTCATAATTTGTTTTAATTCTTTACTCAGAAAAGCTCTTTTGGGACTTTTTTGTTTACACTCACTTAGTTTTAATTTTATATTTTTCTTTGTTTTCATGTTGTTTGTATTAACAACTGTTCCAATAGCTCCTTTTAGATATATTTTGGATATTATCCATGTACCTAAATAATAAGTTGCAAAACTTTCTATAACAAACAAAAGAATATTAGCCATTCCTGTCATGGTTTCATAATTTATCAAACTATTCATAATTGGTTTTAAAATAACAAAATACTCTGATATGAGTTCTATTAACCCATTGACTTCTAACATTTTTTCTGTAAATCGTTCTAATGAAATACCTTCTCCTGTTGAAAATAGACTTGTGATAATCGCAAGTACAACAAATCCAATAAAAATAGAGATATATTGAACTTGTGTCTTATTTTTTATGACATTGGTAAACCTCATAACCACAGCTGTTATAAGAGAAGTCAATACAATTGGTATCATTGGTAATAATAGTAATATAATCGTTACATATACATAAAACGCAATACCTGCTTTTACCAAATACCCATATACCAATATAGGTGACAGTAATAGCATTAATTCCATGACATATTCAGATACAATCATATTATTGATTTTTGCTCTTACTAATTGTATTGGTTTTATTGGCATTCTTAAAAAGATTTTTAAATCCTTTGCAAAATACAAATTGTTTAAACTTTCAAATATACTTTTTGAAAACAAAAATATAAACATAATTAATAATACAATATTAACAAATACTGGTGCCTGATTGACTTTTATCAATTCTGTTGTTAAATAATAGCTTGCTACTCCCATAATCATAGAAATCGTTCCAAATATAATCACAAATATTAATACTGTTAAGGCTTTGTTCACAATACTTTTATTTTCATTATCTCTTCTATGTGCATTTTTAAAAATGACTTCATTTAATTTATTCATTTTTACTTCTGTTCCCTTCAAAAATACAAGTTTTGTTAGAAAATCATTATTCCTCTATTATCTTTAAAAATAAATCTTCTAATGAACTATTGGATTTCCATTTTTCTCTTAATTCTTCACATGTTCCCACAAATTTGATTGTTCCTTTGTCAATCACTGCAATTTTATCACATATCTTTTCAGCCACTTCTAGCACATGTGTTGAGAAAAAGACTGTATTTCCTTTCTTACTATGTTCTTTCATGAGTTCTTTTAATTGGAAAGATGCCTTAGGATCCAATCCTGTCATTGGTTCATCTAAAATCCAATTTTTAGGATTGTGTAATAAAACACCTATAATAATGATTTTTTGCTTCATTCCATGTGAATAACTTTGAACTCTTTCTTTTAGAGAATCATAGATACCAAATCCTTTTGCTAATTTTGTTATCTTTTCGAATCTTGTCTTTTGGTCTACTTCATATACATCTGCTACAAAATTTAGGTATTCTATTCCTGTTAATTTTTCAAATGCATCTGGTGAATCTGGTACAAATCCAAATTGTTTCTTTGCTTCAATTGGATTTTTTTCTATATTAATCCCATCAATCAAGATTTCTCCCTCATCAATATCCAGTATGCCTGTAAGCATTTCCATAGTGGTCGTTTTTCCTGCTCCATTTGGCCCAATAAATCCAAATATCTGACCATCCTCAATGGTTAAATTCATATTTTCAATTACATTTTTATGTTTGACATATGCTTTACTAACATTTTTGATTTCTATCATAATTTTTCTTCCTTTTATCTTTTTTCTAATTTTATCAATATTTATATTTTTTACAACTCTTATAAGTTGTTGAATTTATTATATTATTTAACAAATTTATTTCATCATTTCACTTAATTTTATATATACTTGATTGGTTAATACACAATCATTTAATGCTCTATGTTCATTTCTTTGAGTTAGATGAAAATAGGTAATTAATGTACTGAACCCAAAAAATTGGACATTTTTTGGGTTCAGTACAAATAGTGTAGCTGCTATTCTTTTATTTCCATCAGCAAAAACATGGTTTTTAACTGTTAAATATAAAAAGTTTGCTGCTTTTTCTTCTATGCTTTTATAGATATCTTGTCCTGCAAAACTTTGATATATATTTCCAATGATAGATTCTAGTCCTTTATCTCTTTCTACTGCAAATAATGTACTTTCTTCATTAAATCTAAGTTTATTTATAACATCAATACAATCACTGTATTGAATTTTTCTTTCGTCTACGTTTCCTTTTATTTTCTTTAGGGTTCTATGGTCATAATCATCTAGTAAATCTAATGCTTTTGAATAGTCTCCAATGACTTTTAAGATTTCTTTTGCGTCATTGTTTTCTAATCTTTCTTCCATACGATTTGCTATATCAATTAGTTTTATTGTTTTTTCTAGATATTCTAATCTTTTTTGGTTTACTGCATATCCTTTTAACATATAGTCTTTTAAAATCTTTGTTGCCCATTTTCTGAAATCAACACCTTGTGTTGATTTTACTCGATATCCGATGGAAATAATCATATCTAGATTATAATAATCTACCATATGTGTTTGTGTTTTTCCTTCTATAGCACCATGTTTAGTGGTTGTTGCAAATTTTGCAATAACCTCTTCATTTTTTAATTCTTCTTGCAATGCATTCTTTATATGTCTTGAAATAACAGATTTATCTCTATTAAATAATTCTGCCATCTGCTCCAAATTAAGCCACACTGTTTCATCTTTCAAGTTTACTTCTTTCTTCATTTATTTTTATATTTGTCATTTTTATAAATTATTATTTTTTGATGTAATTGTCATTATTATATCCCAAATTCTTTTGCATATTGGACAACACCTTGTATTCCTGTATCTGCATCATTTAATTTTACAGCCATAAAGTTTTCATTAGCCACATCAAAAGGTGCTTGTATTCCATATTGTATTGCTGGAATATACCCAAACTTTGGATAATAATTTTCACTTCCTAATACAATAGAATAATGATATCCTAGTTGTTTCGCTATCTTGTGCCCTTGTTCAATTAACATACTACCAATTCCTTGTTTTTGGTATTCTGGTAATACAGCAAGTGGTGCTAAAGCTATTTCTTCATAATTTTCTATTTTTATTTTTGTAAATAAAATATATCCTACAATTTTATCCTCTTTAACAGCTACTAATGATAATTCTGGTATAAAGCTATCACTATTTCTTAAAGCAACTACCAAATCGTGTTCATTTCCATCACTATGTTCTGCTGTTTCAAATGCTGTTTTGATAACCCTATATACCTCTTCATAATCTTTTTGATTTTCTTGTCTTATTTCTATCATATTACATTCTCCTCATAATTTACTATTATCCATTTAAGCATATCATAAAAAAGAAAATTATTCTATGTATCAGACCAAAGCCTGTAAAATAATTTTCTTAAAGGTAATATTATATTTCTGACAGTTTATACATCTTTCTTTTTATAAAGATAATTATATAACTAATTATCGCTAAAATCACGACAATTCCTATTTGCTCAACTGCCAATGGTGATAATTTTAATAAATTTCTAAATAGATATGCTGCCACATAGAATCCAACAGCTGTTGTACTAAATAAAAATACATGAACTTTATTAAATGGCATACAGACCTCTTGAACTGCTAATATACTTACAAATCCAATTAGTAGGTACATCATAGTGGTTAAAGTATTCTGCTCTATTCCCATACCATTTTCTAAAACTGTTAAAACAATTATATTTAACATAATTACAATAGCAAATGGAAGTGCATTTGTTAAGGCTGTTTTTAAAAATGTTCCTTTGATTGGTTTTTCATTTCTTTCAAAAGATACAAAGAAAGAGGTATATGCTTCAATTACTAAATCAATTAATGTAATTTGTATTGGTATGAATGGGAATTCCATATTGGTTAATATACAAAATACAGATAATAGAACAGAATATATAGTCTTAATAAAGAATATTCTTGCAACACTTGTAATGTTATTAACAACTCTTCTTCCTTCCATTAGTACATCTTTTAAAACACTAAAATCTGAATTTAATAATACAATTTGAGATACTTGTTTTGCGCTATCTGTTGCATCTGGAAGTGTAATACTACAGTCTGCTTCACGAAGTGCAATGACATCATTAACACCATCTCCTGTCATAGCAACTTTATGCCCTTTTTCTTGCAATGCTTTTACAATAATACTTTTTTGATGTGGTAATACTCTTGCAAAAATACTATATTTATCCACTATTTCTGCTATTTCATCATCACTTTTTATGGTAGACAAATCTATGTAAGAATCATAGTTTTCAAGACCTGCTGTTTTTGCTATATTAGATACAGTAAGAGGATTATCTCCTGAAACGACTTTCACCTCAACACCTTGCTTTTTAAAATATCCTAACATTTCTTTTGCACTTTTTCTTAAAGGATCTTCTAATATAATAGTAGCAACCACTTCTAACTCTGGTAGTTCTGGTGTACGAATCACTTTATTGGTATATGCAATTCCTAAAACTCTTTTTCCTCTTCTTTGTAAATCTATCATTTCTTCTGGCATTTGTACCTTACTTTTTTCGAATAATCTTTCAGGTGCGCCCATGACAATTGTTCCCATATTTTCAAAAGAGATAGCACTCCACTTTCTTTCTGATGAAAATGGTATTTTTTCTATAGTGTTATATACAGTATCTCCTTTAAAATATTTCTTCATCGCTTTAAATGTCGCATTATTATCCTCCATACCATTTACAAATGCTACCATTATTTCGTTAAATGGCTTTGGTAATATGGGTTCATCATACATTTTTACTTCTGATACTTTCATTTTTCCTCTTGTAATCGTTCCTGTTTTATCTAAACATATGGTATCTATATGTGCCAGTGATTCTATACTATATAATTCTTGCACAAGTACTTGTTTTTTGGCTAATTTAATAACTCCTGATTCTAATGAAATCGTGATTAATAAGATTAACCCTTTTGGTAACATTCCGAAGTAACGCTGCTGCTGTTGCAATAACAGATTGTGTAATATCTGTTTGTCTTGTAATATATGCTTGTATAAATAGAATAATTCCAAATGGAATAATGACAAAACTTGTAAACCTTGTTACCTTTTTCATAGAATTAATTAATTCTGAATTGTTAGATTTTTGTTTTTTTGCTGAACTAATAATTCTATTGGCAAAATTATTCTCTCCTACTTTTTCTATTTTGGCATAACATTTTCCACTAACCACATAACTTCCTGAAAGCAATGTGTCTTTTTCACTTTTTAAGATTAAATCTGATTCTCCTGTAAGTAGAGATTCATTAACTTCTATTTCTCCACTGATGATTTGTGCATCTGATGGAATTTGATCTCCTTGTGCTAAAACAATTGTATCTCCTAATACAATTTCTTCTACTTCTATTTTTTTCTCTTTTCCATTTCTTATAACTGTTGCTTTTGCTGTATTTAAAATTGACAATTTTTTCACTAAATTTTTTCCATGTATTTCTTGTATAATACCAATGAAAACATTTACTGCGATAATTGCAAAAAAGAATACATTTGTATATGCTTTTACTGAAATTAATGCAATCGCAATTATCAAATTATATAAATTAAATAATGTAAATACATTATCAGCGATAATCTTCCAATTTGATTTTAAATTGTCTTTTGGCAGTGTATTCACATTTTCTTTTTGTATTTGTTCTTCTACTTCTTTGTTTGATAATCCTTGTATTTTTTCCATTTTTTAATTTCCTTCCTTTCTTTTATCATAAGTCCTAACATATATTACACGATGAAAAAACAAAAAGGTTGGAAAATTTTTAAAAAAATTGTCAATAATACAAAAAAACAGAATTAAGTATGTATTGCACAAACCATTTGTAGTTTTACAACATCTCCTAATTCTGCTTTTAATATTATTCTTATAAATTTCTAGTTATTTTCAAAAACAATTCCATCGATACACTCATCAAAAATAAATTGTTTAATTTTCTCTTTGTTATTTGTACTATAAAATTCAGATAACAAAATTGTAAAATCTTTTAACTTATTATCTGGAACTTTTATAATTCCACAACCATTTTCAATCATAATCTTATTAGCACAAATTGTACTTGTTCTTTTATTTCCATCCCAAAACAATTGACTTCTCATACCATATAACATATACTCTATTGCTCTTTCTGTAGCATTTTCTATTTGCAATATATGCGTTATCTGTTGTTTTACTTTTTCTTCACTTGGTATTTCAGGAATATAATCTGTTCCAGTTATTTGAACTTTACCTTGTCTTAATACTCCCCAAGCAATACTTTCATTTCTTGCTACAAATTCATTTATTTTACAAATAAAATCAAGGTCAAAAGCTTTGTCTACATTATTTATAACATATTTCCAGGCATCTCTTAAATTTAATATACATTGAATTTCATCTATTTTTAAATTTGGAACATTAACCCCTTCCAATATTGTTTTAGTCTCTGAAAAAGTTATGTTTAAACCTTCCATTCTTGCATTGGCATATATATTATCTACTAAATTTCTTTTTGCTAAAAATATATTTTGTTCTTTTGTTAAATTATATTTATCATTCATTTTTTCAAGTCCTTTCTCAAATTTGTATAATTTCTATTTTATTTTTCAAATCTTTTTTGACTTGTTGGTGTTTCAATTTTTTCTTCTGACTACTTTTATATTATACTACAAAACACTTAAATTTACTATACTTTTAGACATTTTTATACATAAATTAGTTTTGTCGTTTTTCCCCACATTTAGCACAATACTTATCATTCCTATTCAAAACAGAACCACATGTGTGGCAAGTTTCATTTAATTTTGTACCACAATATGTACAATGTATATGACTTTTATCTTGCGAAGCACCACATTTAAAACATGTTTTTTGGTTTTGTTTGTAAATGATATATATGATAACACCTGCGATATTAGTAATTAATGTAATACCACCCCATAAATATGGATTTAATTTTGACTTTAGAGCATTTTGATAAATATATAAAGCAAGTAATACCCAATATATCATAAAGAAAAACATCATAATAGCTAGTGTTACTTTTATATACATTTTCCCATTTTCAACTGGATGGATTTCATTGATAAAATATATTTTTTCTCCTGTATCATGATTTCCTATATAACTTAATAAATACACTTGCTTACTATTAAAATTTGATTCATAAAATATTTGGTCTTCAGATTCTTTTTGAATTTCTGTATCAAAGTTTGACAACACTGTATTTATGATAAGTTCTTTATTGGTTGTTAATCTAAAAATAGCCGTGTCATTATTAGGATTTACAAAATATGCATTAGACATATTCTCTGCTTTATTTAAAGTAAATTCTTCTTGGTTTGCAAATTCAGAGTTTTTACTACTATATATGATTTTATTTTCTTTGTTTAATATTAAAACATCTACAACATCTTCTGAATTATCTGACATATTTTTTATTTCTTTTTTTACACTCTCTAAATCATTATGATTATTTTCTAATGTTTCATGAATCCTATGATAGTCATATATAAATGTTAATTTACTTTGAAAGGCATTTCCTATAAATAGAATTAAACTAATACCTACCAAAATAGCAACAATTATATATATGAAAACAACTTTTTTAAATGGTATTTTTTCTATAAAATTATTCATAACATTCACCTCTTGTATTTTCCTTTAAGGCTATTGGTAGCATAATCAGTATTGCAAGTGCTATCAGACCAATTGCTCCTACAATAAATCCCCAAATATTTACATTTAGCATAATTAATGTACTTGGTATAACCAATAATAATACAATTGCCAATATAAATACTTTTTGCATTTTACTTTCTTTTGTTTTTTCTTTTAATTCATAGCATTTCTTATCTATTGCTGGCTCTAAATTTGATAATACAGTTTGTAAATTTTTATCCATATGAATTGCCTCCTTTTTTTATTCTTTTTTCTAATTTTTTCTTTCCTTCATGTATTCTACTCTTTATAGTTTTCGGCTTTGTTCCCATTTTTTCAGCAATTTCCTTTAAAGAGTATTCTTCTAAATATTTCAGCTTTATTGCTTGCGCTTGTTCAAATGGTAATGTATCAATTTCTTTTAATACCATATCTAATTCATTTTTTTCTGCTATCTTATCTTCTATGGAAATCGTATCTGATATGGTTTCTATATCAATTTCTGATGCTATTTTCTTATTTTTCTTTAGATAATCTAAATAACAATTCTTTGCTATTTTCATGAGATATGTACTAAACATTGCTTTTCCTTTTACATCAAACTTATCTATATGCATTACCAATTTTAAAAAAGTTTCTTGTACTAAATCTTGTGCAATTTCTTCATCTGCTGTTAATTTGATTAGAAATTTTGATACATACGGATAATATATGGTAATTAATTTATTAAATGCTTCTTTTTCTCCTTTTTGGCACTGTATAATTAATTTTATTTCATTCAAGCTAGCACCTCTTTTCTGTTTTCCATTTATTACACGATTGTAAAATAAAAAAGTTGGTGTTTTTATAATATTTATAAGTTGTATTTATTCTCTTCTATGAGATTATTTATATCTCTTCTTCAAAATCTTTTTTTAATCTATTACTTTTTTGTTCCAAGATTTTTTATGACATTTTGGACATCTCATATATCTTGTTCTACCAGAATGCATCGCAAATAAAACTTGTTTATAACTTGGAATATATTTATATTTACAAATATCACATTGATAATATCCTGCTTTTTGTTCAATTAAAAGACAGGTTCCCACTCCTATGATAAAAATTACAAAACTAATTACCATGGTTATGACTTTCCATACTATATTTTCAATCGCAAATATAGATAAAAATATCATTAGCAAAAATGATATCGTAATAATCGTACCAATAATTGTTTCAGTAAACAATAATCGTTTATCGCTATCCTCTTTTTCTTTTTGTAATTTAATAAAATTTTCTTCTGCTTTTTTATCATAATTTTCCATTTTTATCATCTCCCCACTTAATAATTCATTTACAGTAATATTCAGTTCTTTGCATAAGTCAAGCATAATAGAGGAATCAGGCATACCTTTACCAGTTTCCCATTTTGATATTGCCCTGTCTGTTATATTTAATTTTTCTGCAAGTTCTGCTTGCGTCATATTTTTTTCTTTTCTACACTTAGCAATAAATTTTCCAATTTTTACTTGATCCATACTTTTACCTCCTTTACTATTATTGTAAATTCCTTATATTGAAAAGTAAACATACTAATCGTTGAGTGAGGAAAACAACGATTAGTAGAGTAACATAAACTGTGATTTATCTTTTACATATTATATTTTTATCCAATATCTTAAATATGTAAATCCATCATCTTCATTATAATAACTATTTTCATAAATACCGTTATTTTTCTCTATAACTTTTTTTGAAGGTATGTTAAAATCTTTGCAAGTGATTAAAATCCTCTCTCTTTTATGGTCCATTTCTTTAAATTTTTGCAAACCTAATTTTAGCATTTCTGTAGCATATCCTTTTCCTCTTTCTGTAGGTCTTATACTATATCCTATAAATCCACCGTATTTCATTAATACAGGAACCTCTTTCCATCTTAATCCTATTGCTCCAACTATTCTATCCTCATCATTTTCTATTAAGTAAAATGTATGTGTTGAGTAATCTTTTGGAAGATTTTCTTCGTATTTATTATTTTCTAAATCATTTAGCCATTGTTGAAAATTCATTTTGCCTAGATTTTCGAAATCTCTTACTCCTTCAAAAATCCTTATTCCTGGTATTGGCTTACTATTTATATATTCTTGATAAATTTCAAGTAATTCTTTTTCATCATTTTCATTTGCTTCTCTTAATTTCATATTTATCCCCCTTACAACTTACTATTTCTGGTTACGATTATAATACAAAAAAGAAAATTATTCTATACTTGTATTTGTATAAAATAATTTTCTTTTAAGTAATTGTTTTCCTCCTGCTTCATAATATATAAAAACCTATTCTTCTTTATTTTTATATATTCTATATGATACTACATAAGATATACTATACATAACAATCATCAAAGCTACCAATAATACTAATCCAAATTGATTTATAAAATTTTCTAGCATTTCCATATTTATATTAAGATTAGATTTCATGATTAGAAAACCTGCTCCTGCTGCTATTACTATGATGATAAATAATAATATAAACATTTGAATTCTTCCTTTTTCTGCTCCCCATTTGAATATACTTGGAATTTGTATGGCTTGTATTAAAGAAATTCCAAACATGCCACCTATTGTTGTGGTAATTAAACTTTCATAATTAATATTTGTGATATTTTCAGGTCTAACATAATTCATAACATTTGCAACAATGATAGTTAGTAATAAACCTAATATTCCACCTAAAATAGTTGCTCCTATTGCTAAAATAAATTTTTCTTTTACAATTTCTTTTCTATTAGTAGGTAATGTTAAAATATATTTATTTGATTTTGCAATTTCATCATAACTAAAAGTTGACAGTGCAATCATACCAACAATTGTGCATATGATAATAGATCCCCAATTAATCGCTTCTGTACCTACAATTGCAATCCCACAAAACAAAACAATAATAATTAAAGATGCTTTGTAACTTGCTAAATTATATAAATCTTTTTTCAATAATCCCTTTATCATAACTATTTTTCCCCCTTAATGTAAAATAACATGATATCTTCAATAGATGGCTTATCAATGGTTGTTATATTATATTTTTTTCTGATAACATTTTTATTGTCTGTCAATACTTCATACTGATATTTTTCTTTTTTATATTTTATATAATCCTTTTCATCTAATTTTAAAAAGTCCTCTTTACTACATTTTATAATTCCATAATTTTCTAATAATTCATCTGTTGGTAAATGAAATATCATTTTTCCTTTTTCAATAAATACAATATAATCTGATACATGCTCTAAATCTGTTGTAATATGTGTTGATAACAATATCGACCTTGTTTCATCTTCTTCTATATATCTTCTAAATATACCTAAAATTTCATTTCTTACCACTGGATCTAAACCACTTGTAGGCTCATCTAATATTAAAAGTTTGGGATTATGTGATATGGCTGTTGCAATTTTTAATTTCATCTTCATACCACTAGAAAAATCTTTTATCAGCTTATTGGTTGGTAAATCAAATTGTTTTAACAAATTTTTATATTTATTTTCATCCCAAGTTTTATAAACATCTTTCATGATAAAATTTATATGTTTTGCTGTTAAATACTCTGATAGAAAACTATCATCTAATACAACGCCAATTTCTTCTTTTATCTCTTTTTCATGTTCCTTGCTATCTTTTCCAAATATGTTTATGGTTCCTTCTGCCTTTGTTACATTTAATATAGATTTAATTGTTGTGGTTTTCCCTGCTCCGATTTTCTCCTATTAATCCTACAATGCAACCTTCTGGTACATTAAAACTAATATTTTGTAGTTTAAAATCTTTATATGCTTTTGAAACATTTTGTAATTCAATATTATTTTTCATACTAAAAATCCCCCTCAAATATCATTTTAAATAATTCTTTTATTTCTTCTTCAGAAATATTGGATATTTTTGAAATATCATATATTTTTTCTATATAGTCTTGGATTTCTTTTAGTTTTTCTTCTCGAATGAGTTCTAAATTTTTAGGAGCCACAAAACTTCCTTTTCCTTGAACCGTTTTTATGAATCCTGCTTGTTCTAGTTCATCATAAGCTCTTTTTACTGTTAAAAAGCTAATCTTTAAATCATTTGCTAAGCTTCTTACAGATGGTAACATATCTTCTTCTTTTAGTTCATTGGAAAATATAGCTTGTTTTATCGCATTTTCTATTTGTTCAAAAATGGGGATACTACTATTATTACTAATGATTATATTCATTTTCTTCTCCTTACTGTTATTATCTGTTATGGTGTAATTATAACACTTTGTAACAATATGTCAATACAATTTTTTATTTTTTTCTATATATTATTATTTTTATGAAATAAAAAAGAGAATTATCGTTTTTAATAATTCTCCCTTTGTTATCTATTCCTCTTCTATTAACTCTAGATTTGCCTGTCTTTTTATTTTGCCGGTTGTTGTTTTAATTAAAGGTTCTTCTGAAACAATAATTCCTCTGATTGCTTTATACTTTGGCATAACACTATTTACTTCTTTTATTTTTTCTGCTAAAACTTTATAAATATCCTCTTCATTCTCTACCTTATATGCTTCTTTGATAATTTCTTTATCAAATATAATTTTTACATGTATTTTGATATTATCTTTATCATCTGTTTGTTGTTTTCCAAAGATAAAAGATTCTTTTACACCTTCGATTTTATTAACTAAACCTTCCATTTCCTCTGGATATATATTCTTACCATTTTTTAAAACAATCACACTTTTCTTTCTTCCACAGATAAATATATAACCATCTTCATCAATTCTAGCTAAATCACCTGTGTGAAACCATCCATCTTCCATTACACTGTCTGTTGCCTTTTTATTATTATAATATCCTAACATGACATTTGGACCTTTTACGACTAATTCTCCTACGCCATCATCGTCTGCCTCATCAATTCTTGCTTGAACATGTGGAATTGGTTTTCCGATAGAACCTACTCTATGATGTTCATTTGTTTCTATTCCAATAATTGGAGAGGTTTCTGTTAATCCATATGCTTGGCATAAATTAATTCCCCAATTTCTGAATGTTTCAATAACCTCTTTATCTAATGCTGCTGCTCCACTAATAAATAACTTAATACATCCTCCATACATATTATGAATTTCTTTAAAAGCCTTTTTCTTCTCTTCCATAGATTTATCTTTGTATTCTTGCATCAGTTTTTTCGTTTCTTCTATTTTGTCTTCTTTTTGAATCATTTTCCATATGTTTTTATACATAATTTCATATATAGCAGGAACAAATGCTGCATAAGTTATTTTATATTCATTTAAATTTTCCATTATATGTCTAATACCATCACAAAAAGACCTTTCTGCACCTACATATAATGAAACTAACATGCCAACTGTACATTCATATACATGATGTAATGGTAAGAATGATAGGATTCTATCATTTGAATCAACATCTACGACTGATGCATAATCCATTACATTTGAAACTAAATTCTTATGAGAAAGTGCAACAACTTTTGATTTTGATGTTGTTCCTGATGTAAATAACATGATACGCATTTCTTCTGGATTTATCTTTGCATTGATATATTCTCTGTTTCCACTGTCTACCATCTCTTTTCCTTTTTCTATTAACTCTTTTTCAGAATATATCCCTTCCTCATGAATGTCTGTATCCATAGAAATTAAATGTTTTAACTTGTTTTTCTCACTATATTTTATTTTTTTGATGATTTCTTCATATTTCTTAGAATAAAATATGGCTTCTACTTCTGATCTTTCTATAACTTCTTCTAATTCATTTGCTGGTAATGATTTATCCATTGGAACAACAATTCCTACTCCACAAACAACTGATAAATAGGCAAGTTCCCATTCATATCTGTTTTCTCCAATAACACCTATTCTTTTTCCTTTTAAACCTAAATTAATTAATGCAGTTCCTAAATAATTTATCATGTCTCTTATTTCATTATGTGTATATGTCTTATATTGTCCTTTTCCTATTTTTATTTTATATCCTGGTTTGTCTCCATATAATTCTCTTGTCTTATTTAACATGTCTTTTAAGTCTGTTACTACTAACATATTTTTTGCCATAGCTTTATTTCCTCCGTATTTTTCTTACTTTTCTTTTTATTTGTATTTTTCTTGCCTATAATAGATTAATATAGATATGAAAAAAAGTCAAATGTTATTGTAAATTTTAAGAAAAAATGTCGCATCAACAAACGAACCTAATGCGACACTATAATTTAATCTCAAATTCATTTGAATATATATCCATATATCCATTATCATAAACTGGTTTTACTATTCTATATGTTCCATTAGATAATTTTCCATAATACTGTTCTATATCTAATTTTAAAGTTAATTGATTATCTTCATTTACTTCATAAGCTATATCAATCCAAGATAAATCATCAGATACATATTGTAAATCTTCCCATTCTTCATTAACTTTTTGTTGAACTCTAAATTCTACACCCCAACCATATTGTTCTTCATTATTATCTGTAATTATGATTGAAACACTTTCTGGAGTTATTGTAGTATCGTCAACTTCTATTGTAACATTTTCTGGACTACGACTAAATTCTTCATTTGATTTTAAATTTTCTTCAAATGTATTTTCATACGCTTTTCTTTCTTCCTCAAAGTCATTATAGTCCATAGACCAAGTGCCAATCTTAATATCATCAAACCCTGCTAATGTATTGAAATCTATAACTTTATATCCAAGTCCAAAATATTCTATTGTTCCTCCATCATTCATAATTCCTGCTGGATTTTGTATACAAAATATTGGCTTTTTCTGTTTTTGCACTCTGTTATAATCTACTACAAAAAATATAATTCCTAAAATTACTATTACTCCTATGATACTAAAACATATTTTTAATCCCTTTTTCATAAATCCCCCTATTTTTCTTGACTTTTTATTTATACATATATTATAATAAATATAGGAAATGACAATTCCACAAACGTGGTTTTGCCGAATTTAGTTGTAAAAAACTCACACCTAACTCGCCAAAGTTACAGATGTGAGCTTTTTTTATTTATGTAGTTGCTTATCAACCCAGTTCTTGTATAGAACTGCTGTCAAGGCAACGTTTAATGTTAAAGATAACATTAATGCTATTATTAAAAATAGTATTTCTTTAACCATAAACATCACCACCCTTCCTACGAAGAATCGTAAAATTGGTGGCAAAACCACATCTGCTAACTATCATTTCCTATGCTACTTATTCTATAATATTCTTTTTATTTTGTCTACAAATTTCATTAAATTTATAAATATATTTTAACTTTCAAGACAAATTGCTATTTTTTATAAGAATTATAGTATAAAGAGAAGAGAATTTTCAATGATTATCCGTCCTAGCTATTGTAATTTACTTTCACTTTTATATTTCATTAATTATTTTATCTAAACCAGAAAAATCAATAAAATCCACTTTTTTATTATAAGTTTCTATCATTGCTCTATTTTCCGCTGTTTGCTTTTCATTTGGTACATTTTTAACTGCATTATAAAGCAATTTCATCATAGTTTTGTGAACAAAATTTAATTTTGAATAATCAATTCCACCTCTTAAATGAAATATTTTTGCTTTTTCTTCTACTTTCTGAGCCATATCGTCTGCTTTTGGTGAATGCTCTATAACAACTGTTTTATACATTTTTCCACCTCCTAACCTATTACAAATTGTAATTTAATTTTCTTCTTTTATATATACTTTTTTATTATATTGTATATCTTTTCACTATGAACTATATAACTACTATGATTTTCTTTAGGTACTATTTCTAATGTACTATTTTTTATATTATCTGCAATTAATCTAGTATGCTCTTCTTTTATAATATCTTTTTCTCCTGCTAAAACATAAGTAGGAATTTCTATTTTTCCTAGGTCTTGTATTGTTATATTAGGTTCTTGTATCATCATTTTTAGTATCTTATTTCTAGTAAAAAAATAAACTATTTTTGCTAATATAAGCATAGATTTAGGCACTTCATTTGGATTTAAATTAGCTCCACTTATGATTAGTTTAGATAATAATTTTGGCTCTTTTATTGCAATTAATAATCCTATTATACCACCATCACTAAATCCATAAAATATAGGTTTATTTATTTTCAATTTTTTTATAAACTCAATCATGTCTTCAGCCATCAAATTATATGATATTTTTTCTGTTTTTTCACTCTTTCCGTGACATCTACTGTCAATAGCATATACTTTATAATTATCTTTTAGCTTATTTATTAGCACATCAAATATTTGATGTGTTTCACTATTTCCATGTACTAATATAATTGGCATTCCATTCCCATAGATTTCATAATATAAATTCACATTATTTGCATTAATATACATTCTAATCTCCTCTACAAATTACCAAATTAATATTTGTCATTATACTATCATAAAAAAGAGAATTATTCTACACTATACATATAAAATAATTCTCTTAACATTTTTCTTATATTTTATTTTTATTCTGGTTTTATATAAAACTGATTTGTTCATTTGCTATCTTCCAACTTTTCTGTTTTGCTTCTGTAATTTTATCTCCTGGTTCACTTCTTCCTATTAAAAATGGAGAATTGTCATCATGCTTCTTCATATTTTCTATTGCAAATTGCTTATTGGCATTTGCATAACAATATTTGCATAAATGTCCACAAGTATTGTATGCTCCTATGTCATTCCCCATTAAGCAATTACACTCTTGTCTTAAATTTTTTCTTTTTGGTGGTTGTAAAGTATTGTTTATAGCTTTTTCAACAATTTCTTGACTCATACAACCATTACATTGTAATCCATATTGTGATAAATATGTTTTTTCACAGCAAGCATGAATGACCATCTCGTTTTCTTTTCCGATTTTGCTAAATGCTTTTGCAATTTCCATTTGCTCTTCTTTTGTTGGCGTCTTTATGTCTGGGGCATTTCTTTTTACTTTTTCATATACATCTAAAAAGCTAATCGTACAATTATGTGTATAGCCTTTTAATTCTTTTGCCATTTTTTCAAAACATTCTATATGTTTACTAACATCAAATCCATTTCCTATAAATATAGGGTCATATCTCCAACCAATAGAATCTACACCAATATGATTTGATAATTTTTTAAAACCTTCAATTACTTTTGGTTTATCTGGTACATTTGGCTCAATATCTTTTCCGTAAGGGGTAATGGTTACAAACCAGTATTGTTTATACATATCTAATTCATCTAAATAGGTAAGCATTGGCTCTGGATTTTTTGTACAAAATGCTAAACAATCTACAACCTCTGGCGATAAATTGTATTTTGTTACTTGATTTGGATTATATGGATTTCTTACCAATACATATCCTTCTCGTATTCTATTCATAAGCCATTTTGCATAAAATGCTGGTATATCTGTTCTACACCCTGTATTGATAATCATAATGATTTCTCCTTTACATCTTCTATCATTTGCTTATCAAATAAATCAATATCATTAGCTATTTTCTTTCTTATTCCATTTATGCAGATACATAAAATGATTATAATAACATCTATAGCAATATAATATCCTGCTTTACTATATCCCTTTTCCTCTATATAACTTTTTAAATTATATAATTCGTCATCAGAAAGTTCAATTTCTTCACCATTTGATAATTTTCTATTCTTAGAATTTATACTTGTTTTTGATTTAATAACTTTGTTTTTAAATCATATAATTTTTTAGATAAATCCACATAATATTTTTGTGGGTTCTCTAGTCTTTTGATTTCTTCCCATATCGTTCCTAATTGTTTTTTTGTATATTCTACAATTTCTTTTATGGTTGGTTGTTTATAGACTAATTTTCCATTTTCAAATATTTTTTCTTGTAATTCTTTCACATAGTAATTATGTAGTTTCTTTCTTTTCCAAGTATTGTATTGGTCAAATATTTCATATTCTCCCTCTGGTTCTTTTTCATTTTTTAACATGATAACATCTGCTAATGCATAGTTAGTTTCTTTAGAATAAAAACGATATACTTTTTTGAAACTTGGATTTGTAATTTTTTCTACATTTTCGCTAATCTTTATTTTTGGTATCATTTTTCCGTCTTTTTCCATTGCAGCTAATTTATACACGCCACCAAATATAGCATCACTTTTTGCTGTAATTAAATTTTCACCTACGCCGAATAAATCGATTTTCGCATCTTGTTCTATTAAAGAACTAATTAAATTTTCATCTAATGCATTGGTTGCACATATTTTACAATCTGGATATCCTGCCTCATCTAAAATCACTCTTACTTTTTTAGATAAATATGCTAAATCTCCACTATCTAATCTAACAGCAACTGGTCTAATACCTTGTGGCTTTAAAACTTCATCAAATACTTTTATCGCATTTGGTAATCCACTTTGTAATGTATGATATGTATCAATTAAATATGTTCCATTGTTAGGATATAGTTCTGCATATGCTTTAAAAGCTTCATATTCATTATCAAAACTTTGTATCCAACTATGTGCCATTGTTCCACTTGCTGGAACATGGAATTTTTCACTTGCTGCTGTACAAGAAGTTCCTACTGCTCCTCCTATAATGGCTGCTCTTGCTCCATAAATGGCTGCTGATACTCCATGAGCCCTTCTTGCTCCAAATTCCATGACTGGTCTTCCTTGTGCTGCTCTTACAATTCTAGCTGTCTTTGTTGCAATCAAACTTTGATGATTAATAATTAATAATAACATGGTTTCTAAAAGTTGTGCTTCACTAACTGGTGCTCTTACTGTAATTAATGGTTCATTTGGAAATACCACAGTTCCTTCTGGTATTGCCCAAATATCTCCTGTAAATTTAAAGTCTTTTAAATAATTTAAATATTCTTCTGAAAACATATTTTGTTTTCTTAAATATTCTATATCATCTTCATCAAATTTTAAATTTTGTATAAATTCTATAATCTGTTCCAATCCTGCTACAATGGCATATCCACCACCATCTGGAACATTTCTAAAAAATACATCAAAATACGCGATATCATTCTTATTTTTTGAAAAATATCCATTTGACATTGTAAATTCATAAAAATCTGCTACTAATTCTAATTTTTCTTGATTCATAGTTTTTCTCTTCCTTTCATTTATTACTATTTTATATGTTTTTTATTTATAGTCAATATATTGTTTTAATTTTTCTAATATTTTTGTTGTGTCTTCTTTTACCCCTGCTGTATATAATCCTCTCATTTCTCCACCCTCAAGTACTAATCCTATTTTCATTTACTATCACCTGCAACCTCATCTCTTTCTTGTTTATCTAAAGCTCTTCGTATCAATAATAATATAAAACCTATGACTACTTCAGCTATGATACATCCTACTAACATATTTAAGTTTATATAATCAATCCAACCTCCAGCTAAATATTGTTCTACAAATGCAGAAATGTCTTGAATTTTTATAAATACTAACATAGATATTGCTGCTGTAACAAACATACTAATTTGAATGGTTTTTAATACCTGTTGTTTTTCTAATAATATTAATACTATAATATCTAGTAAACATAGTATTATAAACGTCAATCTAAATTCAAAACTAGTAAATTGTCCATATATATTTAATATTTCTGTTACCTCTCCTTCTGTTCCTACTTCTAATTTATCTTCTATTTCTTCACTTTTTTCACTTATATAGTTTCTTATATTATCTTTTATATCTTCTGGTATTTCATGTTGTAACTCCTCTTCTAAAATTTGATTAATTTCTTCTGTTATATCTATGTTCTCACTCTTACCAGTTAAAACATCTAAATATTTCTCTGTAATCTCTTCCATATATTGACTATTTTCTATTTTTTGTGCTACTTCATTAAAAGTTTTATCATCTACTTCATTGATAATTTCATCTAACATATATCCACTAACTCTTTTTATCAGAATATCATTAGAAATTGTTTTTACTGCTACATTTTCTATAATAAAACTCATAGTTATGATGACTAAAAATATAGGTAACAATATTTTTAGTATGATTTCTATAAATGCTTTCATTTTACTCACATTCCTTTTCTAAATATAAATTGTCTTTTAGACTCTTCTCATATGTACTTTCAAAACTTTTATATTATCATACTACAAAAAAGAAAATTATTCTATACATACTTGTCATAAAATAATTTTCTTTTACTTTTTTATTAATTATTTTCTATTAACGTATATTCTGTTACATCTGGCTCTTGTATATCTTCATCTGTAACCGTTCCAAAGGAATATTCATATTGCGTTAAATCTATGTCACCTTTTGTTGGTTCAATTTGTGCACTTTGCAATACTAAACCTGTATCTTTTTCTATATAAATATCTATTTTTGTTTCTGGTTTTACATATTTTCTACTAAAAACATAACATTCTTTTCCATTTACATCACCTGTTGTTATTTTATAATCCATACTCATGAAAAATGTACCAATTAATGAATCATTATAAAAATAGTTCATCAATGCTGGTAACTCTGCATTTTTTCTAGGTTCAATATTTAGTCTTTTTCCTTCAGGCTCTTCTATAAATTCTTTAATTTCATTTGGATAAACATATTGTGTAACTTTTATATCGGCTTCTAGATTTGTCAATACATATTTTGTCATATTATCTTTATAATAATTTTCATAAGTCAATTGTAAATTAGAATCATCATACTCTAACGCTTTTATATATACATTATTAGCTTGTTGCTCATACACTTGAAATTTATCTTCTAAAGATTTTATAATCACCATTTTTCTTCCTGGAAAAGCTACAAATAATACTACAAGGATTAGTATAATTGACAATAAAGTGGTTTTTAATATTCTTAATTTATGATTGTATTTCTTAATATATTTAACTTTCTTTTTTTCTAACTTTTTCTCTTGTAACTGGATATCTTTTTGCATAGCATCTAAGATTTTTTTACATTCTTTACAACCATTAATATGTTCTTCTATATATGCATTTGTTTCTTTGCTTGTTAATTTATCAATATAATTTGGTAATAAATCTTGAACAATTTTACAATCATTTTTTTCTTTCATCTTCATCCCCCTCCTTCAATTTCTGTTTTCCTCTATAAAAAGTAACTCTTGCCCAGTTTTCTGTTTGATTTAAAATCGTTCCTATTTCTTTAAATGATAATTCTCCAGTAATTCTTAGATAGATAACTTCTCTTGTTTTTTCATCTAGCTTTTGTAACTTCTTATATAATGCCATTTTTTCTTCGTTTTGAACAACTTTCTCTTCTGTAACATCATTAGAAACTTGTGTCTCTAAAAAATTTTCTTCATTCATCTTTATTGCTTTTTGATGTTTTCTACATTCATCATACCATAAGTTTTTTGCAATTTGACATAGCCATACAGATATTTTACACTCTCCTTTAAAAGTATGTATCTTTTTTACTGCTCGATAAAAGGTTTCTTGTGTTAATTCTTCAGCCATATCACTATTACGAGTTAAACAGAATAAATATTTATACACTGTTTCAAAGTATTGTTCATATATTTGCTCCATATCCTGCATAACTTTATCCCCCTTTGCATATATGACGCATAAATTTCATATTCGTTACAATTTATCTTAAAAAAATGTCGCATTGACAAACGAACTCAATGCGACATTTCTTTATTCATCTATTGTTGATATTCCAAGTGTAATTTCCTCTAACACATCCAATACTGCTCTTACAGTATCTAATGCTGTAAACATTGGTACATTATTTTGTGTTGCACATCTTCTAATATATGTTCCATCTGTTTCTTGGTCTATAGAATCAATATTTCTTGTGTTGATAACATAACTTACATATCCTTTTCTTAAAGATTCTAAGATTTCTTCACTACCTTC
The DNA here is from genome assembly GCA_949287075.1 of uncultured Eubacteriales bacterium. Taxonomy (GTDB): domain Bacteria; phylum Bacillota; class Clostridia; order TANB77; family CAG-508; genus CAG-269. The sequence continues at coordinate 24,209 of CASEEU010000028.1, forward strand.
ACTAAGTTTCTTTTTCACTCTTGTTCTAATTCCATGTTCTTTTAAGAATTTAGCAGTTCCTTTTGTTGCTTCTATATTAAATCCTAGGTTATAAAATCTTCTAATTAATGGTAATGCTTCTTCTTTATCCTTATCTGCGATTGTTACAAATATGGTTCCATAGTTTGCAAGCTTCATTCCTGATGATTGTAATGCTTTATACAATGCTCTGGTTAATTTTTTATCATATCCAATAGCTTCTCCTGTTGATTTCATTTCAGGAGAAAGTGTTGCATCTAATCCTGATAATTTTGAGAATGAGAATGCTGGTGCTTTTACATACCATTTTTCTTTTTCTTTTGGATATACCACATCAAATCCTTGTTCTTTTAAAGATTTTCCAAGCATGACTAATGTTCCAATATCTGCTAAAGAATATTCTGTAGATTTTGAAATAAATGGTACAGTTCTTGATGATCTTGGATTGACTTCTATAACATAAACATCTTCCTTATCATCTACAATGAATTGGATATTATATAATCCGACAATACCAATACCTAATCCTAGTTTTACTGTATAATCTATAATTGTATCTTTTGCTTTTTGGCTAACACTAAAGGTTGGATATACACTGATACTATCTCCTGAATGGATTCCTGTTTTTTCAACATGTTCCATAATTCCAGGTATGAATACATCTTTTCCATCACATACAGCATCTACTTCTAGTTCTTTTCCTGTTATATATTTGTCAACTAATACTGGTTGTTCTGTATTAATTTCAACAGCTGTTTTTAAATATTTTTCTAATGCTTTTTGATTAGAAACAATTTGCATAGCTCTTCCACCTAATACATAACTTGGTCTTACTAATACTGGATATCCAATTTCTTTAGCAACTTTGATTCCATCTTCTATATTTGTTACAGCTTCTCCTCTAGGTTGTAATAGTTTTAAGTCTTTCATAACTCTTTCAAAGGCATCTCTATTTTCTGCTTTTTCAATGGCATTTACATCTGTACCAATGATTTTAACACCTAGTTTTGAAAGTGGTCCTGCAAGGTTAATGGCTGTTTGTCCACCTAATGCTGCTACGACCCCTTCTGGTTTTTCTAGTTCTACAATATTCATAACATCTTCTACAGTTAACGGTTCAAAATATAGCTTATCACTCGTTGTATAATCTGTTGAAACTGTTTCTGGGTTGTTATTGATAATGATTGCTTCATATCCTGCTTCTTTAATTGTTTTTACTGCATGTACTGTAGAATAGTCGAATTCTACCCCTTGTCCAATTCTAATTGGTCCTGCACCTAATACAATGATTTTTTTCTTGTCACTTATGATAGATTCATTTTCTTCTTCATATGTTGAATAAAAATATGGTACATAACTTTCAAACTCACTACTACATGTATCTATCATTTTATATACAGGATAAATGTTGTTTTTCTTTCTTAATTCATAAATATCCTTTTCTTTTTTCTTCCATACTTTTGCAATATATTTATCACTAAATCCCATTTTCTTAACAGTTTTTAATGTATCAATATCTTCTACATTTTTCTTTAACACTTTTTCCATTTCAACAATATGTTTAATTTTCTCTAAGAAAAACATATCAATTTTTGTTGTATCATAAATTAATCCTAAATCGACATCTCTTCTCATTAATTCTGCAATCGCATAAATTCTATCATCTGTTCCATCTTTTATATATGTCATCATCTCTTCTGTTTCCATTTTGTCAAATTTCTTATGATGAATATGACATACACCTGTTTCTAATGATCTTACTGCTTTTAATAAACTTTCTTCAAATGTTCTTCCTACACTCATAACTTCTCCTGTTGCCTTCATTTGTGTACTTAGTTTATTTGAAGCTAGTGTAAATTTATCAAATGGAAATCTTGGTATTTTACAAACCACATAATCTAATGCTGGTTCAAAACTTGCTGGTGTATTCGCTAGTGGAATTTCTTCTAATCTCATACCAACTGCTATTTTTGCTGAAACTCTAGCAATTGGATATCCACTTGCTTTTGAAGCTAATGCTGATGAACGAGATACCCTTGGATTTACTTCAATAACATAATAGTTGAAAGAATGTGGGTCTAAAGCAAATTGAACATTACATCCACCTTCTATTTTTAAGGCTCTAATAATTTTTAGGGCACTATCTCTTAATAATTGATATTCTTTATTTGTTAAGGTTTGGCTTGGTGCTACAACAATAGAATCTCCTGTATGAACACCTACTGGGTCTAAGTTTTCCATATTACAAATGGTAATGGCTGTGTCATTATGGTCTCTCATTACTTCATATTCAATCTCTTTATATCCTTTAATACTTTTTTCTACTAATACTTGATTTACTGGAGAAAGTTTTAAAGCATGTTTTAATAATGGTTTTAATTCTTGTTCATTATCTGCAAATCCTCCACCAGTTCCTCCTAAAGTAAAGGCTGGTCTTAGAACAACTGGGTATCCAATTTTATTTGCAGCTGCAATTCCTTCTTCTTCTGATTCTGCAATAATAGATTCTAAGACAGGTTCTCCTAATTCTTCGCATAATTCTTTAAATTTTTCTCTATCTTCTGCTTTTTCAATACTTTCACTACTTGTTCCTAGAAGTTCTACTCGACATTCTTGTAAGATTCCTTTTCTGTATAACTGCATAGCAATATTTAGACCTGTTTGTCCTCCAATTCCTGGTAAAATAGCATCTGGTCTTTCATATCTGATAATTTTTGCAACATATTCTAATGTCAATGGTTCCATATATACTTTATCTGCAATCGCTGTATCTGTCATGATTGTTGCTGGGTTAGAATTTACTAATATAACTTTATATCCTTCTTCTTTTAGTGCTAAACAAGCTTGTGTTCCAGCATAATCAAATTCTGCTGCTTGTCCAATGACAATTGGTCCAGAACCAATTACTAGTACAGTTTTTATATCTTTTCTTTTTGGCATTTTATTCACATTCCTTTCATTTTATTTTTATTACTATATCTCAACGAATTTGGAAAAGAATCGTCTTTTGACTAGGCACACGAACTTGAAATCTATGAGACGTATGTTCTATACGTTGATTAGATTTCAAGTGAAGTGTAACAACGTCAAAAGCGATTATATTCCAAATTGCATAATTTTGATAAATTTATCAAAAAGATACCCACTATCTTGTGGTCCTGGTGCACTTTCAGGGTGATATTGCACACTAAATACTTTATCTTTCTTACATTCCACACCTTCAATTGTATTATCTAAAATATTTTTATGTGTTGGTACTAAATCTGTTTTTTCTAAAGATTTTTCATCTACTGCATAACTATGGTTTTGACTTGTAATTTCTATTTTATCTGTTTCCAAATTTAATACTGGATGGTTTCCACCTCTATGACCAAATTTTAATTTATATGTTTTTGCACCATATGCTAAACTAATCATTTGATGTCCTAAACAAATTCCAAAGATTGGATATTTTCCTCTTAATTCTTTTACAAGTTTAATAACCTCTTTTACATCTTCTGGATCACCTGGTCCATTTGATAAAAAGACTCCATCTGGTTTTAAGCTTTCAATTTCTTTTGCTGTTGTATTATATGGCACAATCGTTACATTACAACCTCTTTTATTTAAACTTCTGATAATATTTAACTTAATACCACAATCTACTGCTACCACATTATATTTGTAATTTGCTGTTCTAGAATACCATTTCTTTTTACAACTTACTTTTGATACAGCATCTTTTGGAATATCATATGCGTTTAATTTTTTTAACGCTTCCTCTTTACTGGTTGTAATATCTGTAATGATAACCTTTCTGCTTCCTTTATTTCTGATACTTCTTGTTAATTTTCTTGTATCAATGCCTAAAATTCCTGGTATATTATTCTCTTCTAAGTATTCTGATAATGTCTTTGTATAACGGAAATTACTTGGTAAATCATTATATTCTCTTACAACCATTCCACCTATTGTTGGTTGTTTGGTTTCATAATCTTCATCTGTGATTCCATAGTTTCCGATTAATGGATATGTCATCACTACCATTTGATAGGTATATGATGGGTCTGAAACAATTTCTTGATATCCTACCATTGATGTATTAAATACAATTTCACAAATGGCTTCTTTGTCTGCTCCAAATCCATATCCTAAATATTCTTCTCCATCTTCTAGTACAATTTTTTTGTTGAATTCTTTCATATTAACCTCCATTCATATATATTAAATTTGTGTATTTTATAAGTGATTGATATTTTTTGCATTCAGAAGTGTGAGTGCTAGAATGCAAAAAAAAATAAGGAACAAAAAATCCTTACTTAAAATACAAATGAAAATAAAGCAACTATTAAAAAAACAGCTGAAATATATATGTAATTCATTTTTTTTAAATAGTTTTTCATTTTCTTGCTCCTTTTTATATTTTATATCTTTACTATTATACCAGAAATAATATATAGATTGCAACATTTTTTTATTATTTTTTACATATTAAGATACAATAATATCTCCATATGTAGTAGATGCATTTAGCTTGATAGTTGCTTCACCTTTACCTTTATAGTAATTGTAAATTTTTCCCATCTTGCTCTTTGCTTCCAACTCAACATATCCAGATTCAAATTCAGTCTTAATATTTCCACTTCTTGTAGAAACGCTGATTTCACAGTCCTTTTCTGGTACGTCATCAATCCGTACATCACCTTTCTTCGTTTTTATTCGCAACTCTTCTGGTAAAACCTCCTTTATCCGGACATTGCCAGAAGATGTACCTATAGAAAGGTATTTTATACTGGTAGGAATTGCTATTTTTAATTTAACATTTCCACCAGCTTCTTTTTCGTCGAACATAATTATCAGCTCTTTCTTTCTCCTTTCCATTTCAAGGATTACTTCCTGAGAAGACTTCCCATGAATCCATGTCTGTACTATGTCTGCTCTTGTCAACTGGACAGACACATTCGCATTCTTTGTTATGACAACAATCCTTTCAACATTCTCTCTTGGGAAAGACTTTCTTTTGTCTATCCGCTGTTCTTTGTTTTCCTTTCCTTTTTGACATTTTATGTTAATAGTTGTATAATTTATTTATGCAACTGTGCATTAAGCCCAATATAGGCTTTATCCACGAATTGTGGAAGAACCCTTATGAAGGAGGAGTATATATGATAGGAATGACAGAACAGATTCAGGAAACTCTTGCAGAAATTACAACTATTTCTGCAGATATTAATATTCGACAAAATAATGTTATGATTATGTTCGAATATGTAGTTCCTGATGAGGAAACCTCAAAAAAAATTGAGACAGCTCTGTCTCAATTCGGTGATGTCGAAGCATTACATTGTCGTGAATATGGCATTGTATGTTGGCTTATCCGGTAAAATCATGCCTCCTTATGGGGGCTTTTTTATATGTTTTCAAAATATTTTTCTATCTCTTTCATTCTGTTCATTTGATCCACTTTAAATGGACATCTTGTATTACAATGACCACATTGAATACAATCTTTTGCTGTTTTTTCTAAGTTTTTATAGTGGTCTTTTGCCAATATATCTCCTGCTTTTGACAAATCATAGTATTTATTAATTAATCCAATATCTAATCCCATAGGACAAGGTTCACAATGGTTGCAATATACACATTTTCCACTTGCTTCTGGTGGTGCAAATTCACTGATAATGGAATAATCTTTTTCCTCATCAGTTGCTTTATTAAACTGTAAAATTTCTTCTAAATCTTCTTTTCCTCTGATTCCTGGAAGTATTGTCAAAACGCCTGGTTTGTCTAAGGCATATTGTATACATTGCATTTTTGTAAGCACTTTTCCAAATGGAGAAGTTCTTCCGTCTAATAATTGACCACTAGAAAATGCTTTCATAACAGATATACCAACACCTTCTGCTTCACATCTTCTATATAATTCCATTCTTTCATTAACACTACCATTGGCGTATGCACCTTGTTTATAATCATATGCTGGATTAATACTAAACATCACCATATCAATCAAACCTGTATCTAATACTTTATGTACTAATTCTGGTGTGTGAGAAGAAATTCCAATATGCTTTACGATTCCTTTTTCTTTTAGTTCTTTAATATAATCTAATATCTCATTTTGTTGATATGCATTCCAATCACTTTCTTCATCTATACAATGAATGAATCCATAATCAATATAGTTTGTTTTTAATTGTTCCAATTGCCACGCGATTGATTTTTTTACTTTCTCCAAATTTGTCGTCCAACCATAACTTCCTGTTTCATAATTTGCTCCAAAATGAATTTGGTACATAACTTTATCTCTGACATTTTCAAAGGCTTCTCCATAATATGAAAAACACTCAGCATCTCCACCTGCTAAATCAAAATAATTGATTCCATTATCAAATGCCATTTTTAAAGTTTCAATTCCTTCTTTTTCTCCTGCTTGTGAGATAGAACTAGCGCCTAATCCTATGATACTAATTTTATCTCCTGTTCTACGATTTGTTCTATATTCCATTTCTACACCAACCTTTCTTATTGCTTTTTTATATATACTTACCTTATATCACTTAGAGTTTACTTCAAGTCAATAGTTTTTATAAAATATATTATAAATTTTTATTACTATAAAATAACTATATCTAAAAAAGTACCAATTAATTGGTACTTTTTTAATCTTTCATTATTTATTCATAAATTTCTTTCCACTATCCCATGCTTGTCCTACTTTTTCTCCAATCTTGTAATATCCATTTTGATATTGGTCAAATACAAATGCATTGATTTTGGTAGGATCTACTTTTCCATTCTCATCTAAAACTTTTTCGTCTGCTACCACATTTACAATTTCTCCTAGAACTCTGAAGCCATAAGATTCATGTTGCAATTCTGCCACTTTACATTCTAATGTAATTGGATATTCTTCAATAATTGGAGCATCTACTCTTGTACTTTTTGTAGCATGCATACCTGTCCTTTCAAATTTATCTTCCATTGTGTTTCCTGATGCTGTTCCAAAAAAGTCTGATTCTTCTAGATGATCTACATCTGCAATACTTAGTGTAAAGGCTTTTCTTTCCTTTATATTTTTAGCTGTTTTGTGGCTTTCACTTATATTTAAAGCCACCATATTGTTGTTACAAATGCCTCCCCAAGCCATATTCATTACATCCACCTTATCATTTTCTCCATAGGTTGCAATCATCAATACTGGCATAGGAAATACATAAGGTTTTACTCCTAAATCTTTTTTCATAGAAAATTCCTCCCATCTTGAGCAACTTATGCTCTATAAAACTCATTTTTCTTTCTCCTTTTATTTTCATTTTTATAAATTATATCAATAAGTTTTGCTTTTTACAATATGAATAAAATTTATTTTGCTTACATCATTATCACTTAAATTTGATTATTTTTTAACATCTTCTTATTTTCTTTTTCAACAACAAATGGCACTTCATTATAGTCATTAACCATCCAATATTATTGTAATATTCATGAGATAACTTTATGCAATAAACATAAAAGATGATAAAACCCTTCTAATTTATAACTTCAAGAAAAATGATACAAGAACATGCTTTAAAAGACCATGCTTTTCTGATAATTTAAAAATATGCATAGAAAACCTCTACCATTTTGTGACAACTCATCAAAAATTATCTACTATACTTATTAATGAATAAGAAGAATAATTTGACTTTTACAAATTTATATGCTACTATATAGTTAGCTTAAGCAAATGTGTCTTTAATCGTATGAAGTCAGTTTGCTATCAGTATGTGTACTGCAATTACACATACTATTTTTTTGATTAAAAATAAGAGCCTGACCCGACATAGCAATCAAAGATTGCAGTCTGGTACCTCAGAACCTTGTTGTCTAAGACAATAAAAAGCAGGAATAAACTGCAATTTTACTCCCGCTTCCGACTATGTAATGTATACCTCTAGTCTTTGTCTTTGTTTGTTTCTTCAGCCTTTGATTTCTCTGCTAAAAGCATATCTATCAATTGCCAAATCAAATCGTATGAAGTCATAGTTTACTATCCCCCTTTCTACCTTTAAGTGAAAGGTTGGCAATGTTTTACAATATTTTCCTTTAAATTACAAGCTAGTAACCTATTTTTTCAAATAAAAAAATCGTAACTATTTAGAAACAGTACGATTTACATGGTACCGATGGTGGGACTCGAACCCACATGGTTTCCCGCTGGATTTTGAGTCCAGTGCGTCTACCAATTCCGCCACATCGGCATAAAAAATATGTACTAATATATATTAGCACATATCTAAAAAAAAGTCTAGAAAAATT
>CASEEU010000029.1 GCA_949287075.1 uncultured Eubacteriales bacterium
ATGACACGTCCCCAATTGACATTTTTAGTCCAATTTGACACGTCCCCAACGACCCAACGACCTACATTGTTAAGACTCCATTTCCTGTATCTGTTATGATTAATATATCTTCTTCTCTTCCATTTTCTGCATTAATATATACTAAAAATTCTTTATCATTAACTTTTCCCTTGAATTCATAACACAAGATTTCTGTTTGCCATTCTGTTGGAATAATAGCCATTCCCTCACTTGTTAATTCTAATTTTGGATTTAAATTTTCTTTTGCTTCTTCAATAGAAATTTGTCTATTACTGATATCTCTTTCTGTATGGTTATTCAAGTATCCTGTTGTTTCAATTCCTAGTATTTCTCCATTATCTAATGCAACTTTTACTTTGATTAAATCTGGGTATGCTATAACATCATCTTGTTTATATGCATAATTGATTGTCGTAATTCCTTCTTGCGTAATATAGTAGGTTTCTTGCATATTACTAAATCCTCTATTTTCTAAAAATTCTTTTCCTTTTTGTGTTGCTTCTTCTTGTGATAAAATTTCCGCATTTACTTCCCTATTAGTATTCATATATATTACATGACCACCTTTTTTAGAAATAGAAATATTGATATTTTCATCATTGTTACCTGTAATAGAGAATGTATAAGCCGGAATAGTTGCATTTTCAGATAATCCTAAACTAGATATTTCTTTTATTTTATCTCTTCCTATAAATTCTTCTACAAGTCTTTGTGCTGTACTTTCATCTATATCTTCTCCTGTTAATCCTTTTTTCTCTGTACTTGTCATATGTTCGGAATAGGCTCCATCATAAATCAAACCAGAATATTCATGAAAGTTCTCTTCCAAATTACTAAAACTTTCTTTTGATATATTGTCTACTTGTTGTGCAAATGCTACTGTTCCTTTTTTTGTTAATTCTCCCCATTCAAATCTTCCACTATTTAAATCTTCTGATAATTGATTTAATGTATTTTCTAATTCTGTACTATACGTATGCAATTCTTCTAAATTGGCTAAATCTTCTTCATTTAGGCTTTCATTATATATATTTTTTCTAGATAACGAATAACTATAATCACTTACTTGATTTAAAAATTTTTCTGTATTTTCTAGTTCTTGGCTTTCTACTGGTAACATACTTAAATAGCTTTGTGCTAAATTAGCTTCTCTCCATAAATTGGTTAGTGTTTCTGCTCCATGTTCTGGTGTTGTAGAAATTAATGATTTTGCCAAATATATTTCTACATTTTGTACATAATCCACTAATTCATAAAATGCCATATTATATGAATTTTCTGAAGCTTGCCTGTATTCTCTTTGTTTTTTGTATAAAATAATTCCTAATATAGCAACCGCAATTAAAAGAACTACAATGATACTAAGCATATGCCCTTTTTTTAATCTTTCTTTCCATTCTACTAATTTATTCATTTTTTTCCTTCCTTTCGTTTTTTCTAAAGTTCTTGTATCTGTATATCAAAATCCTTGATTTCACTCATGAACGTCTTCCTAATACAACAGAGTTATGTGCCTTATTTACAAAATCTATGTTTTCCGATTGTAATAACATGTGGTCTAGACCATATCCACTTATTGGTCGCTGTATTTGGATTAAAATAATATACACAACCTCCTGTTGGATCCCAACCATTTAAAGCATCTTGTGCAGCTTTATATACTGTAGAATCTTCATCAATAGGTGCATTAATTTGTCCATCTGTTACTGCCGTAAAAGCTCCTGACTGATAAATAACACCTGAAATAGAATTAGGAAATCGAGAATCTTTTACTCGATTTAAAATTACTGCCCCAACAGCGACTTGTCCTTCATATGGTTCTCCTCTAGCCTCTCCGTTAATCGCTCTTGCCATTAATTGCACATCTGATGTATGAGAACTTGCTGCATAACTAATATTTTGTTTTAAATTTTCTTTGCTAAATGTAACAAAAACATTAAATGCTATTACAAATAAAATAAATATAGTTAAGATTTTAACAATATTTTTCAAATCATCACCTCATCATACAAATATATTTTTTCTAACATTATTTTTTCTTTTTTATAAAAATTTATTCCATTTTTTGAAATTTTATCGTATTTATGTTAAAATTGAACTACAAATTATTTAAATAATAAGAATCGTTCATTTTCTTATTATTTTGAAAAAAGGAGATTATCATGAAAATTTTAATTTTTTATGCTTCTTATGGTGGTGGCCATCTAAATGCTGCAAAATCAATTCATGAATGTTTAAAAAATGATTATAAGGATAAAAACGTAGATGTAGAGTTAATTGATTGTATGAAATATGTGAATAAAGCACTAGAAAAAATGACAACAAAAGCTTACAATGAGATGGCTAAAAAAATGCCTTGGGCTTGGGGAAGAATTTACTCTGATTCTCAAAGAGGACCACTTGCTCATATTACTAGTCGATCTAATAAAATTATGGCCATTAAATTACTAAGACTTTTAAGAGAAAAACAACCAGATTTAATTATTTCTACACATCCTTTTGGAAGTCAAATGTGTAGTTATCTAAAAAGAAAAGGTAAAATCTCTGCAAAAATTGCAACTATCATGACAGATTTTGCCCCACATGACCAATGGTTAGTTGGTTCTGATTATACAGACTATTATTTTGTGGCACATGAAAATATGAAAAAATATTTAAAAAGAAAAGGTATTCCAGATTCGAAAATATTTGCAACAGGAATTCCTTTATCTAGTAGATTTTTAAAAGATTTTAATAAAGAAGAAATTTTTAAAGAATTACATTTAGAACCAAATAAAAAAACAATTCTATTTTTTGGTGGAGGAGAATTCGGATTAGGGAAAACAAGAACCGTTGAAATTTTTGAAGGATTTGTAAAATACTGCAAAGATATGCAAATCATAGCCATTAGCGGAAAAAATGAAAAAATGAAATTGGCTTTTGAGAAAATTGTTTCTAGACATAGAAAAAAAGATAGTATTCTTGTCTTTGAATATACTAGTCAGGTTCCAGAATTTATGAGTATTTCTGATTTAGTTGTTACCAAACCTGGCGGATTAACAACAACAGAAAGTTTAGCTTCTCACTTACCAATGGTAATTATCAATCCAATTCCTGGACAAGAAGAAAAAAATGCTAAATTTTTAGTAAAAAATGGTATTGCCATATGGATTAAAAAACAGGATAATGTAGAAGAAACATTAAAAAATTTATTTTCACATCCAGAAACTTTAGAGACCATGAAAGAAAATACAAAAAAATTGGCAAAATTACATTCTACCAAAGATATTTGTGATATTTTATTAAATGGGTAATGCGGTATATCTACAGATATACCGCGTTCATGTTATTCGGATTCATATCTCGGTTTAGGCTCGACTCGGATTTCTCCATCCACTATACATGGCGTCCACTTAGATGATTTTTTCACGAGCGAGTCTGGAAATATAATTCTTCCCTTTTCATCAATCGCTTTCACCCAATAGACTCTAACTCCCGGTTTTGGTTTTTCCTTTTCCGGAATAAGCAGTAGTTCCTTGTTGTCATAGGCAATGAGCACTGTCTTTGCTCCTTTTAGATTGGAGTGTTCTATTAGTCCCAAAGAAATTGTGAGCCGGTTCTGGTCATCTAACATGTTGTACTCCCCTTTCTACATTTTGATATCATTATTATAGCAGATTTTTAAATTTTGTCAAATTATGTTAATTTACAATTCTCTTCTACCTTCTAAAGCCTTTGTCAATGTAATTTCATCTGTATATTCTAAATCACCACCGACTGGTATACCATGTGCAATCCTTGTCACTTTGATTCCTAAAGGTTTAATTAATTTAGACAAATACATGGCTGTTGCTTCCCCTTCCACTCTTGGATTGGTAGCAAGTATGACTTCTTTTACAGTTCCGTCCATTAATCTAGATAACAATTCTTTTATTTTGATATCATCTGGTCCTACACCATTCATTGGTGAAATAGAACCATGTAAAACATGATATACACCTTTGAATTCATGTGTTTTTTCCATAGCGATCACATCTCTTACATCTTCTACAACACAAATAGAAGATGTATCTCTTTTCGGATTACTACAAATCGGACAAGGATCTGTATCAGAAATGTTATAACATTGACTACAATATTTTAAATTCTTTTTTGCTTCCAAAATAGAATTGACAAATTCTTTTGTTTCCTCTTCTGAACTATTTAAGATATAAAAAGCAAGTCTTGCTGCTGTTTTATGTCCGATACTTGGTAATTTTTCAAAACTTTCTATTAATTTTTCGATTGATGGTGAATATAATGACATTTTGTACCTCCATTCATTTGTTTATATATTCCTATAATTTTAAAAGAGATTATTCGGAAAACCGATAATCCCTTTTATTTTTACATAAATCCTGGTATATTAAATTTTCCTAATTGATCAGCCTGTGCACTGTCTACTTTTCTTAAAGCTTCATTTACACATGTTAATATTAAATCTTCTAACATTTCTACATCATCAGGATCTACAACATCTTTTTGTATTTTAATTTCTTTAATTATTTTTTCTCCTGATACTTTTACAGATATTGCTCCACCACCTGCTGTTGCCTCAAAATCCTTGCTTGCTAATTCTGCTTGTGATTTTTCCATATCCTCTTGCATCTTTTTTGCTTGTTTCATTAAGCTATTCATATTCATTCCGCCGAATCCTCCCATTCCTCCTGGGAATCCACCTCTTTTTGACATAATTTCACATTCCTTTCTTTTATAAAATATAGTTTTGTTTTTATTCAATTACATGAAATGGTATATCTGAATCATTTGCAATACTTTTAATATTGGGTTCTTTTGTTTCTCCTGTATTTCCGACATTTGTAATATATTTTATATTCATTGGCTTTCCTGAAGCCATAGAAACCAAGTTGGTAAGTTCTTTTATATTTTCTTGTTTTTCTAAAACCGTTTTTCCAAATGATGTTAAACCATTAGGGAATTCTATTCCTACAGTCATATCATTAATTTCTCTTGCTCTTGTATTCATTAAATTTGTATATAACACAATTTTCCCATTTTGTTTTAAATCTCTTACAATTTGTGGCCAATATTCTTCCACTTTACTAGAATATGTGGATGTTTCCATTTTTTTTGAACTGCCACTTGTTTTCTTTTCATTTTTTGGTGTAGTTTGTGTTGCGCTTGGAGATATATTATATGCCATTTTTACTTCTGTAGCAGTTGGTTGTTGTCTATAACCACTGGCATTTCCTGTATGTCTCCTTAAGTAGTTCTCTATTTTTTCTATTCTTTGTTCTAAATCAGCATCATTATTATGACTATTATGGTTAACGGTTAACTTTCTACAAAGTTTTATGATTCCCGCTTGGAAAATAATCGTTTTTTGTGTAGAAAATTTCATTTCATTTTCTAGCTCCGAAAATGCATATACCAGATTGATTAACCTTTCTTTTTCAACTGTTTCTGAAATTTCCTTTACTTTTGCTTTTTCCTCTTCACTATATAATTCCACATGGTTGGTTGCCTTATATAACAAAATATCTTTCACATATTTTATGATTTCCCATAATAAATTCGAAAGATCTTTTCCATCTTCTAAAACTTCATTAACTGTGATAAGTGCTTTATCAACATCATATTGTATAATGGATTCTACAATATCATGAACATATACCATTCTAGGGATTCCTACTAAATCCTTTATTTTATCTTCATCTATTTGATTTTCACCATCTTGAATACATCTTTCCAAAATAGATAGTGCATCTCTCATAGCCCCTTCTGATAATGTTGCAATAATTTGCATTGCTTCTTTTGTGATTTCTATATCACTCTCTTTGCAAACAATTTCTAGCCTTTTGATAATATCCTCATTCGATATTTTCTTGAAATCAAATCTTTGGCATCTTGATAAAATCGTTGCTGGTAATTTTTGTGGTTCTGTTGTAGCCAATATAAATTTTACATGTTCAGGTGGTTCTTCCAATGTTTTTAATAGAGCATTAAAAGCTCCTGTTGATAACATATGTACCTCATCAATAATATATACTCTATATTTGGCTTTTGTTGGTAAAAAATTCACTTCTTCTCTGATACTTCTAATATCTTCCACACTATTATTAGATGCAGCATCCATTTCTACAATATCAGTTAAAGAACCTGAAATAGCCCCCTTACAAATTTCGCATTCATTACATGGTTCTCCATCTTTTGGATTTAAACAATTGATTGCTCTTGCTAATATTTTGGCAGCTGATGTCTTTCCTGTTCCTCTTCCGCCATTAAACAAATACGCATGACCTACTCTATTGGCTATAATTTGATTTTTTAATGTTCTTGTTATATGTTCTTGCCCCACCATCTCTGAAAAATTCAATGGTCTAAATTTTCTATAAAGGGCTGTGTACCCCATAATTATCACATCCTTTATATCTTTTCCTGTTTAGCAATGTTGTTTTTATAATATAAAAAATGGTCCTACTATTTAATCTCTCTATGGAAAGTATACCACATAAAGATAAACTACTTATTGCTGCTTCCTTCCGGACCTGACAAGATTCATAGGTCTTTATTGGATACTCTCCATACAAAGATTAAATAATATACCATTTGTATTATATACTGATTTTTATATTTAATCAAGTATTATTTTGTAATAATTTAGTTATGGGTTCTTTTAAAAACAACATCTTTTAAATCTGTAATTTCTGTAGAAGTACTTCCTTCCTCTATCACGTTTTCTGTTGGCAATTCTGTTCTTACTTTTGCTTGATATTCTTTATCACTCTCTAATGCAATTGTTAATTGAAAAGCTAAATTTACTTTTAAATCTTCTTCTGCAACACCTGCTTTTTTCAATAATTCACTATGATTAATTTCTTCTTCATCAGATTGATATTTTGTTACATAATTATTTGAACATCTAAATGCAAGAATTCCACCTTGATTAGCTATTTTTAGATTCTTCAAATCTGATTCTACATCTCCTGTATATTCTAAACTTTGTATGACATCTTCGTCATTATATTGAAATATAGCATTTTCTTCTTTTGCATCTGGTTTATATAATTTTATATTTTCAACATGACTAGCTTCTATTTGAAAATTATCTACACGAACAGATTTTATAATTTCTGTTTTATCATATGCGTCATTTTTATCAATATATAGATAAATATCATTCGATTGATGCACATCAAATGACCATCTGGTATTTGTCTGTCCATCATCTATACCTTCTTGTGTACTAATAATCGCAATCTTACTTAGGTTAAATGGCATATTGGTTTCTCCTTCTACACTATATCTTAAAATCAACATACCTACTATAAATAAAATTACCACAATAATAACCATTATCATACAAATGTGAAAACTTTTTGTTTTGGTTAAATTTTTTAATTTATCAATCATATCTTCCTCCTGATAAATATTGATATATTATACCGTATTTTTTTTTATTCGTCAAACTTTCTAATTTCTATTTTTTAGATTTCCTTAACGCTTTAAAAAAATCTTTTAAAATTGTTTCACATTCTGTTTTTAATATACCAGTTTCTACCTCTACTTTATGATTAAATGGATAATCTTCAAATAAGTTTAAAACTGAGCCTGCTGCGCCTGTTTTTTCATCCAGTGTACCTATATACAGCTTTTTTATTCTAGCATTGATAATTGCTCCTGCACACATACTACATGGTTCTAATGTTACATACATTTCACAATCTAATAATCTCCAAGAATCTAGCTTTTTACTTGCTTTTTGAATTGCAATCATTTCTGCATGTTTTGTTGTATCTTTTTTTGTTTCTTTTATATTATGTCCTCTGGCAATGATTTTTCCATCTTTGACAATTACACAACCTACGGGAACTTCTAATTTATCATATGCCTTTTTTGCTTCTTTTAGAGCTTCTTGCATAAATTTTTCTTCCATATTTCCTCCATTTTTGGTGTGCCTAGAGGGACTCGAACCCCCATCGGTCGCTTAGGAGGCGACTGCTCTATCCTGCTGAGCTATAAGCACATATACAGAAAATATTATACTATATTGTATTGGAAAAATCAATAAAAAACACTTTATATTCAATATATGACAATATAAAGTGTTTTTTGTTGTCGCTTTCATTTTGTTTTGATTTTAAATTAATATCATTTGCGTTCCATTACCAATTTGATTATCTTTTACAGTCAAATTGATGTCATAAGGTTGAGCTGTCAGTTTATCATATAATAATGGCATTACATTTGGTCTATAAAAATCATCACTACTTTCATTAATAATTTTTATTAATAAAAGTATAATTTTATATATTTTTTTATTAATTGGAATCCAAAAATCATAGTTTTCTTCTAATGAAGGAACATATACATTTACTAATATTTTATTCATCGTCTTCATCCTCCTTCATTTCTAAAAGTTTCATTAAAGTTGCTATACCATCTTTTACGATATATCCGAAATTACGTCCACAATTATTAACTAATTCTCTTCTGTTTGAATTAATATTGATTAAATATTGTGTATCTATTCCGTTTCCTACCCAGATTCCATTTTCTTTTCCAATATAATTTTTATACCACTCTTCAAATTCATGTGTTTTTATTTTGTTTACATTATCCACTACTATAATACTGTAATTTTGTTTACCTTCTAATTGCTTAATAATCGAATTAAAGTTACTTGCTATATCTGTATTTTCTGTTAATAACTTATCTATACCAATAAATATACATATTGTATGGAATTTATTTTCTCTATCTAATTCTAATACAAATTTTTCATATTCTTCCTTTATATTAGATTTTTTAATGTTTAATGCTCCTTCTGCATCAAATATTCGTGTTTTCACACTTTTTAAACTGTTTAATTCTTGTATAATATGATTACTAAATTCTACAGCATCTTCCATATTTTTTGATGTTATCATTGTTGCAAAATTTTTCTTAAAATTGTATGATACAATCTTCAAATTTTTCTTATTGATTCCTATTGGTACTTTTGTTATATCTTTTAAGGCTTCTTTCACATCTTCAAAAGTAACTTTATTTGGTAAGATAGGAATTGGTTTTGCTTTAATGAATTGGTTTTCTTGTAAATTGTCAATTGCTTCATTTATTGTTTGATTATATTCTTCCGGTTCACATATTTTAGCTGTTTGGAATTCATAAATTTCTCCATTTTCATGTTCTAATAATCCTCTACCAAATTTATGAGATGGTCTTTTCTTTCCTACAGTATCAAAAATATTATAATAATCACTTTCATCATTTAATTGTAAAGCAATTTTATTTTTTAAATTTTGCGATAAACGATATCTCATAGAATTATATGCATTTGCTGTAACAACAAATACAATTCCACAACTTGTACATTCTCTTTGTATTGCTTGAATGGTTTCTTCATATTCCATACCATATATTTCAGAAAATGCATCCCAGTTATTGATAACAACTACAATCATTGGCATTTTCTTTCCACTTGTTTTTAAGTATAAATTATAATCACCATTATATTCTAGTAATTCTTCTTTTCTTTCTTTTATCATTTCTTGTATCATATTTAAAAATCTAGAAATTTTTTCTTTATCATTTATTAATACGACATCTCCAACTTGTGGACTTTTTCTATAAATTTTTAATGTTTCTGTTCCAAAATCTAATAAGTATAATTGCATTTCTTCACTTGAATAATTTGTAATTAAATCATATACCATTGTACTTAAGAATGTTTCTTTTCCACTTTCCGCATTACCATATATAACAGTATTTCCTGAAATAGAAAGATTTAATTCTACCGTACCTTGACGTTGATTATATGGATCATCATATTCCCCAACAATGGCACTGATAACATTTTCTTGTTTTTTGACTTGATATTTTTTACGAATATCTTTTACATAAATAGTTTCTGGTACATCTTCTAGCCAAAGTGGTTGCATTTTTATACCTTGTTGTTTTCCTAGTGCGTCTAAATATTTTACAACATTTGTTAACTGTTCCCCTTTGTCTACTAATATTTTTTGTACTTGATCATCTGCTTGTTTTATTGGCAATCCTATATCAGATATTAATTGTATAGAATTATCTACTTTCTTTTCATTCACATCTGTTGGATAATAAGATGCTCCTGCCCAACCAGATTGCCCTAACACAAAATATTCATCATTTCCTACTTCTAAATAAAATTGTCCTGCTGTTTTTAATGATGCTGCATCTGGTTTTTTGATTACATCCATACTATCTTCTTTATCTTGTACTTTTAAACATATTGCGAACTTGCTATTACTACGGATTTGGTCATTAACAATTCCTGCTGGTTTTTGTGTTGCTAATATCAAATGTACTCCTAAACTACGTCCTATTCTTGAAACACTTATTAGTTCATCCATAAAATCTGGTTGTTGTTGTTTTAATTCGGCAAACTCATCACAAATAATTAATAAATGTGGTATTGGTTTTTTTACAATTCCATCATGATATAATTTTTGATATTTGTAAATATCAATTGTTCCACCTTCGGTCATATTTCTTGCTTCATTAAACATAACTTGTCTTCTTCTTAATTCACTTTGTATAGATGCTAATGATCTTTGCAAACCATTTGTATCTATATTCGTAATTGTTCCAACTAAATGTGGTAATTTTATATTTCCTTTTACAAATGCACCTGCTAATCCACCACCCTTATAATCTATTAGAATAAATGTAACATCTTCTGGTTGATAGTTTATAGCAAGAGACAATATATATGTGATAATAAATTCACTTTTTCCAGATCCTGTACTACCTGCAATTAATCCATGTGGTCCATGAAATTTTTCGTGAATATCTAAGTAGATACGAGATCCTGAAGTATCTATACCAATTGGTGCTTTTAAGGATAATGTAGGATCATTTTTATGCCATCTTTCTAATACATTTAATTGTTCTATTTTTCCTACATCATACATTTCTAAAAATGTATAATTATTTGGCAATAAATATGTTCCTGTTTCCGTATATCGAATTGGAATATTTGATATTTTTTCACATATTTTTTCAAAAAATATCGTTATAGAATTATCAAATGTTATTTTTCTTTGATTTGTTGAAGATATTTCATTTTCAAATATCATTCCGTTTTTTGTTTCCATATCTAGTTCAATAAACGTTTTACATTCATTTGGTAATTGTAACAAATCATCTGTAATACACAAAAGGCTAAATCCTTTATTTTCTTTTTGTTTTAGCATTTCTGTAATAAATTTTAGATTTTCTATTCTTTTATAATCATTTGTAATAATTAAATAATATGGTTTAAATGATTTATATTCACTATCTTTATATTGTAATCTGTTTTGTAATTCTATCTCCAAAAATTTTGATATATCTTTCATTTCTTCTTCATCATGTGTAAAAAATCTTATTTGCCTGTTTTTGCTCCAAACATGTGGTAACATTTTTGCATAATTTAAAATTTCTGCACCTTCTTGGTTTAGTAAAAATACAAGTTTCAAGTCTTCATAACTTTGAAAAGTGATTAACTGCACAATCAAGTTTCTTAAGAAATTTTCAATATTTTCATTTTTCTTAATAATTAAAGCTGATATATTTTTCTCTGTTAATGACACTGTAATTGGAGCTGAATGTATCACTTTTGAACTATCTGCTATATCATTCAAAATGTCAATTAAATTATCATCTTCCATCATGAATTTTTCTTCTGGATATTGTATGTCAATTTCTGTATTAACATCACCTACCCCTAATCTGACAGTTAGAAAATCATAATCATCTATTTTTCTTTCCCATAATCTACCACTTTTACCTAATATTACTTGTGTACATTCTTCTGGTGATAAATTGTTTTCATAAAGTATGTCCTTTTGTTTTTGCATAATTTCTGTTATATGATCTTTCTTTTTTAACAAATATTCCTTATATCTTTTTTGTCTTTTTTCTTCATATCTTTTTTTTCTTTTTCTATTATATCTTGCTGTCAAAATAGGAAATAAAATAATACTTATCAACATGGCAAGTGCTATGATAATAGCCGTAACGGTTTGCTTTGTTGATGTTCTTCCGCTCATCGAACCATCTATCGCATTATACAGAGAAACTAACATAATAGCTCCCATAGACATGGAAGTACCAAGTGTTAAAATAAGTGGCATTTCTTCTTTGTTTTGTGCTTGTGGTGGTGCATCAATTTTTACTTTTTCTCTTTCTATGATATTAGTTATTCTTGGTGCTCGAGAAAAATAATCATCATCATCATATAATTCAATATTTTTCTCTTCTTCTTGACTTTTAATAACTTTTTCCGGTCTATTTTCTATAACTTCAAAAAATCCTGCACTATAATATAAATTTTCTTGAGGATTATTTATATAGAGACGATTTCCCATTAAAATAATTTTTAATCCCATAATAAAGATAACATCACCATTTGACAATAATTGAGGCTTTATTACAGGTTTACCATTTACAAAGGTACCAAAATTCATATCATAATTTTCAATCATCCAATTATTTTCATATAAATAAATTTTAGCATGTGTTTTATGAACCATCTTATTTCTATATGAAATTGCATTTTTTCCATCACTACCTATTAAAAATGGTTCTCTTCTTTTTATTCTTAATTGTATTAAATCTTTTTCAAAAGTTGGCAAACAGCAAAGAAGAAACAATTCTTTTGAGTCTTTAAAAGATATTCCATACATCTTATATTCCTCTAAAATAATTGTTTTTCCTATTTCGTCATTATTATTCTTATATACTTTTATACCATGACTCTTGTCATCTATATCTATAAATTTTAAATCAATAACATTTGTCTGATTATTAGTGACAAGATGCCATTTACCATCTTTACCTTCAACATTGATTAATTTTTTTTCATTTTTTTCTTTATGGTCTGTTAACCAATAGTTTCCTTCAACATTTTTTGGTAAAGAAAGTTTATACAATGTATTTTTGCCTATTAACGCAATTTGCATAATGACACCTCTTCTTCTGCTATTTTAGCATTTACTATGCTATCTTATGTATTTCTTCTTTACTTTTATGTTTTATTTTTCTATAGATTTATATTGCCATCTTGATTTTCTATATTGGCATTATTGATATCTTCCGTATTCCCATTATTTATATCATTTCCTGGCATTTCTATATTTACATCATTTTCAATATTTTCTATATTTTGAACTTGAATCACATTTCCTGTTATTTCATCAAAAAATAGATTCTCATCTAATTCTGAAACAATTATCTTTGTAATTGTTATTGAATCAGCTGTATCTCTAATATATATTTTTTGTGTTGCTTCATCTGTAAAGAATTCTACATCAGCAATTTCTGCTTCTGTTCCTCCATTTTCAATATATAAATTTGTAAATTCTTCACTATCACTGATGACTATCTTTTCGTTCATTATAGATTTTATTTGATCTTCTGTTACAGTTCCATCTTCTATTACACCATCAAAATTTGTTAATGCATCATTCATTTCAAGATGTATTTTTATACTTGGCTCACCATCTATATATTCTTGTAATTGCTCTGCAGTGATTCCTTCTATTTCTAATTCACCATCTAATACATCTTTCACAATTTCTGCTTTTGCTTGATTTGCAATATCTTCATCTAATCCATCTAAAATTTCTGTTCGATTGATATTCGCAATTGCATTTGCTATTCTTTCTTTTGTATCCTGTGGAATTTCTGGATCTTCTCCATAAATCAATTCAATTACCTTTGTTACTTCACTTTCTGTTACTTCTCCACTGATATTTGTCGTTTTATCACTATCATCTACTTCAACTTTTGTTGGGTCTTCTGGCTTAATATTTGTATCCCCTAGACTATTTGATGTATCTGGTGTTGTTACAGTTGCTTTTCCATAATTGCTACTAACAGATCCACCTGTAATTCCTGTAACTCCTGCTCCGCCAATAGATCCTGCAATAGAATTATTCCTTGATTCTGCATTTTCAAAGCTTTCTTTTATATTTCTGATATCTGTTTGTATATTTCTTAAATTCGTTATAATTGAATCTGCTAAGGTTTTTAGATTTTCTCTTCTCATGACAAAACCTTCTTTAAATGAACCATCAGGTGGAAACGTACATCCATTTAAATTTACTTTTGTATCATCTAATCCCCATAAAGCTTCTTCTATTTTTCCTATAGAAGCTTCCATTTCTTCACTATTAACATGTACTCCCATTTTTTCCCTCCTTATAATTATTATAAACTTTATAATGATTAATATGTAAATGATGAAGGATTTCCAGGTTCTTGGTATACACCTGTATTTCTTACTCTACTAGTTACGCTTCTGACATCATTTAATTCTATTCCCAATTGTCTAATTTTATCTTGCAATTCTCTTACTCTCAAGCTAACATCTGCTTTTAATTCTTTCATATGAGCTTCACAATAATTTAATGATTCTATATTTGGATCCAATCTATTATTTAAATTTTGTGATTTATCACCATTGTATCCACTATTCAAGTATTTTTTTGCATTTTTAACCTTGTTAATAACAAATCCTTCAAAATCAGAAGAAAGTGCTGCATTTAATTTTGGGATTGTCGTATTATTATATACCTCAACATAACTTGTGTACTTATCAATTTGGGCCTGTAACTTGTCTTGTTCTGCATATAATGCATTTAAAGCTTTATTCTTTTGAGAATAATTATCAAATTTAAGGTTTCCTGTACCATAACTTCTATATTTATTTGCAACCGCATTTCCCATATATCATTCCTCCTTATTGTTTTTATATAGCCTTACATCATTTCATAAATACTTTTCTAATAACTGCTTTCCTTTCAATTAAAAGCAGTTATTTGAAAAATATTTATGCTAAGCACAAAATCACTTGATTAAAGTGTATTTCCAGTTTCTGCAGCTTGTATAGCTGATAATGTTTGGTTCATAAGATTTGTGAATTGGCTTTTAATATTATCAAATGATTCCACAATTTCATTTTTTAGATTTGTTAATGTTGCAGAATATTTTTCAGAAGCATCGCTCTCCCAAGGAGTTGATGCAAATGTACGTTGAATATCATCCATTTTTGCCATGATTTCATCTAAATTTGTTGTTATTTGTGTTTGATAATTTTCAACTTCTCCAGAAATACATCTCATTAAATTATTTTGACCTTCAGTGTATTGAGGAAAATCTTCAATCTTTATTGGCATAGTTTTTTCTGCACTAGTAATATTGATTCCTTTGTCTGATTGAGAATAGTTATTAGCAACCATTTCTAATGAATATGGTATATCTCCTACTACTAAATCTAATATGTTATTTAATTGTGGAATAATATTTTGAAATTTTTTTACCAATTCTTCAAATTGTGTACCATACCATACAGAATGCATTTCTTTAATTTTATTATATACACTAGTTGCTTTTGCATTAAGAAGTACAGCATCCTCTCTTATCACTTTAGCATTATTTGCTAATGTTTGATAATTAACATTTTCAATATTTGTCATTTTAGACACCTCCATTTCATATTTGATTTCACTATAAACTTAAAAAAATCCTTTGTCAATAGGTTTTTCCAAAATTTTTTTGACACATTTTTTTCATTTATCTTCTATTAATTTTATGTAAAATCTTGCTCTTTAACCTTCCGTAATTAAAGTTCATTTCTTATCTTGACAAAATCTGTTATAATATGAATGAAAAAATTTTTTAAATTTTTTTTACATTTTTTATTAATTTATCAAATAAGGAGTCTATTATGCAAAAAATATTAAGTCATATGCGAAAAGCAATTGAAGAATATCATATGATAGATGAAGGAGATAAAATCGCCATTTGCCTTTCTGGTGGAAAAGATTCTATCACTATGTTAAAAGCTTTTAAAAACTTACAAATATTTTACCCAAAAAAATTTGATATAATCGCTGTGAGTGTAAATCCAGGATTTGAATTTTTTGATATCCACTTTTTAAAGAAAGTTTGTGACGAGATTGATATTCCTTTATTTGTTGAAAATAGCAATGCAAAAGAAATTGTATTTGATATTAGGAAAGAAAAAAATCCCTGTTCTTTATGTGCCAATTTACGCAGAGGAGTCATTAATTCTATTGCCATTAGAGAAGGTTGTAATAAAATTGCACTAGGACATAATCAAGATGATGTTTTAGAAACCTTTCTTTTAAATTTACTATATACAGGAAATATTGGTACATTTTCTCCTAAAAGTTATATGGATCGCTCAAAAATCACTTTAATTAGACCTCTTATATACACACCTGAAAAAGAAATTAGACGATTTGTTAGAAAAAATAATATAGAAGTTATGCCAAAAGTTTGTCCTATGGACGGAACTTCTAAAAGAGAAGATATGAAAAATTTAATTTATACTTTATCTAAAAAAATTCCTATGATAAGAGCTAATTTATTTGGAGCTATTCAAAGAAATTTGGATGATTGGAGAATAAAATAATATAAAATACATAAGAAATGAAGGTATATAATATATCATATCTATTATATACCTTCATTTCTTATCGTTTATTTAACAACATCTAACATAGCTTGTTTTAAATCTTCTAGTTTTTTACTTGCTTCTTCATCCGTCTTTCCTTTTACGCCCATATATAATTTTATTTTTGGTTCTGTTCCTGATGGTCTGATACAACACCAATTATTATCTTCTAATTCATAATATAACACATTTGATTTTGGAAGACCACTTTTACATTCTTCACCTGTTATCATATTTTTTACATAGTCTTTATCTATATCTTTAAACGTTAAAACTTTATAATCCCCAATCTTTTCTATATCTTTATTACGTGTATTTGTCATCATTTGCTTAATTTCTTCTGCCCCTTCTGCTCCTTCTCTTACTATAGATACTTGTGTTTCTTTATAATAACCATATTTTTTATAAATGGCTATCATTTGATCCCATAATGTCATTCCTTTTGATTGATAATAGCATGCTGCTTCACAAAGTGCCATTACGGCTGCAATTCCATCTTTATCTCTTGCATAATCTCCAATTAAGCAACCATAACTTTCTTCAAATCCAAATACATATTCTTTGTCTTTATTTTCTTCGGCTTTTCTCATAACGGCACCAATATTTTTAAATCCAGTTAATACTTCAAAAACTTCTAATCCGTAATATTCTCCAATTGCTTTTGTTAAATTTGAAGATACAATGGTGGTTATCATCATTCCATTTTTAGGTAAAATACCCTTTTCTTTCATTTGAGAAATTCTATATTCTGCAATTAATAATGCTGACATGTTTCCTGTATAATCTTTATATTCCCCTGTTTTACTATCTTTTGCAAAAATCCCTAATCTATCTGCATCTGGATCAGTTGCTAATACAACATCTGCATCCACTTTTTTTGCTAATTCTAATGCTAATTGAAATGCTTTTGGATCTTCTGGATTTGGATAATCTACTGTTGGAAAGTTTCCATCTGGTTCTTTTTGTTCTGGAACAACATATAGGTTTTTAATTCCTATTTCTTTCAATAATCTTTCTGCAACCATATTTCCTGTTCCATGTAATGGTGTATAAACCACTTTTAATTTTTTTCCTTGCTCTTTTACAATCTCTGGATTTAACACCAAACTTTTTAGCTTTTCAATATACTGATCATCCATTTCTTTTCCTACAAAGTTTAATAATCCTTTATCTTTTGCTTCTTGTTCTGATATTTGTTTTATCTCAGAAAAACTTTCAACTGCTCTTACTTTTGCGATAATATCTTTATCTCTTGGTGATACAATTTGTGCTCCATCATCCCAATACACTTTATATCCATTGTATTTTGGTGGATTATGGCTTGCTGTTATCATAATTCCCGCTGTGCATTTTAGTTCTCTTATCGCAAATGATAATTCAGGAACTGGTCTTAAACTTTCAAATAAATATGTTTTGATTCCATTTGCACATAAGATGAGAGCTGTTTGCATACTAAATTCTTTTGACATTTTTCTGGAATCATAACTAATAGCTACACCTTTATCTTGCGTTCCTTCTTCTAATATGTAATTTGCTAATCCTTGTGTTGCTTTTCCTACTGTATATTGATTCATTCTGTTTGTTCCTGCCCCAATAATTCCTCTAAGTCCTGCTGTTCCAAATTCTAATTCTTTATAGAATCTATCTTCTATTTCTTTTTCATCATCTTTTATCGCTAATAATTCTTTTTTTGTGTCTTCATCAAATTCTGGACTTTCACACCATTTTTTATATTCTTCTAAGTAATTCATACAATAACCTCCTTCTTATTAAATATTTATTATTTTTCTCCTGTTATCGTACCATAAATAAAATGATAAAAAAAGCTTTTTTCAAAAATTTAAAAGAATAATTTGTAGGTTTGTCAAACATATGTCACACTTAATTGAAATTTATATTGTTTGAAGTACCTTTTTCTATGACTGCTATTTTACTTTACACATGTATTCTTCTAGTTTTTCTTTTGGACTC
>CASEEU010000030.1 GCA_949287075.1 uncultured Eubacteriales bacterium
CATAAATACGGTACATCTTGAACCTAAATCGACAGGTCTTCTTGATTGGATAGCTTCTTTTACAAATTCAGATATCTCTAAATTCAAACTTTTTGCAAATGTTTCTATAAAAGAACCACATCCAGAAGAACAAGCCTCATTCAACATGATATTATCAATAGAACCATTTTTAATACGAATATATTTCATATCTTGCCCACCAATATCCACAATACTGGTTACTTCTGGCTCAAATGTTTTAGCAGCTGTATAATGGGCAATGGTCTCAATTTCGTTTAAATCAACATTTAAAGCTGTTTGAATTAGTTTTTCTCCATAACCTGTAACACCACTATATCTTAAGATGGCTTTTTCAGGTAATACTTTATATAATTTTCTTAACATATCCATAACACTTTGTAATGGATTTCCTTCATTACTGCCATATAAAGAATATAATAGATTACCATCTCTATCTATTAATACAAGTTTTGTGGTTGTAGAACCTGCATCAATTCCTAAGAAACAATCACCTTCATAATTTTCTAATGGTTTTGAAGAAACAGTTGCTTTATCATGTCTTTCTTTAAAAGCTTCATATTCAGCTGCATCTTTAAATAAAGGATCAAGTGGTTCAGTAGTCGTATCATGAGAGTTTTTAAAATTTTCTATTTTCTTTTCTAATTCATTAGGTGTAATCGTTTCTGTGTTAAAAGAATCTAAAGCAGCACCTTTGGCAACTAATAAATGGGCTTCATCTGGTATAATGATTTGATCATCTGTTAAATGTAATGTTTCAATAAAACGCTTTCTTAATTCTGGTAAATAACTTAAAGGTCCACCTAAAAAGGCAATATTTCCTCTAATAGGTCTACCACAAGCTAATCCGCTAATTGTTTGATTAACAACTGCTTGAAAAATAGAAGCAGCAATATCTTCTTTTGCAGCACCTTCATTAATTAAAGGTTGTATATCTGTTTTTGCAAAAACGCCACAACGAGAAGCAATTGGATAAATGGTTTGATATCCTTTTGCTAATTCGTTTAAACCTGCTGTATCTGTATGTAATAAAGAAGCCATTTGGTCTAAAAAAGCACCAGTACCACCAGCACAAGTACCATTCATTCTTTGTTCAATGGAATTATCAAAATAGATAATTTTGGCATCTTCTCCACCTAATTCAATAACAACATCTGTTTTTGGAAAATATTTCTCAATGACTCTTTTACAAGAAACTACTTCTTGAATAAAATCCACTCCTAAAAATTTTGCAGCAGACATTGCGCCAGAACCAGTTAATGCAATTGTGAAAGAAGAAGAAGGATATTTCAATAATAATTCTTCTAAAACATCACAAACGGTTTTCTTGGCATCTGAAAAATGTCTACGATAATCAGAATATATAGTATTTTTATTATTATTCATTACAATTATTTTGACTGTTGTAGACCCAACATCAAGTCCAACATGTAAAATTTCATTCATGACAAAAACTCCTTTTTTGTATATAAATTTTTCATTATTATCCACCCTAATTGTATACGGAAAAGCCACTTTTGTCAAATGGAAATTGTTGTAAATGTCGCATAGAGTTCGTTTTTGTTTGGGACATTTTTTGTCGCATAGAGTTCGTTTGTTAATGCGACATTTTTACTAGACTTGTTCTAAAAAGGACAAACAAATAATACAATAGGTAATAAATAAAATTAATTAAAATAAATTAAAATTCAAAGAAAGGAATGAAAACAACATGAATAAAAAAATAGTTATTATTTTTACCGTTTTATTAATGATTATATTAGTAGGAGGATATTTTATTATCCATTATTTTAAAGGACAAGAAGAGGAAACAACGATAGAAGAATATATACCAGAAGAAGAGATTACAGAAGAACAAAACAGACAAACAATTGTGAGTTTATATTTCTTAGAGAAAGAAACAAATGAATTGGCTCCTGAAGCGAGATTAGTGGATATTAAAGAAATTATGAATACACCTTATGATAAATTGGTAAATATGCTAATAGAAGGACCAAAAAATGAAAAATATACCAAATTAATTCCAGATAATACGAAGTTAAATCAAACATATAAAGAAAAAGATATGGTATATGTAGATTTTTCAAATGAATTTTTAAATTATAATAAAGAAGATGTAACTGTAAAACAAAATATCATTGATAGTTTAGTAAAAACATTAACACAATTAACGGAAGTAAATTCTATTAAAATTCTAATTGATGGAGAAGAAAATGCAGATTTTAATGAGGTATATAGTTTAAATGTAAGTGAATAACTAATAAAATGATATATAAAACATAAAAATTATTTTAATATTTTATACAATTTAATATATTTAATAAATCTGTTAAAATGATTTAAAAAATATTCAACTTCATGTAAAGATTTAATGGTATTATCTTTACAACATTTAAAATTAAATTTCTTTTTAGGGGGTGGACATTTTCCACCTCTTGTTTCAATATTTTTAATCATTTTTTTATTCATAATACATTCACCTATATTTTTCAATAAAATATTCATTTAACAAAAGAGTTATTATAGTATATTACCTATTTTAAATAAATGTGAAAGGTTTAATACAATTATTATAATAGATAGTCTTAATAAAACGCACTTGAACACATTATGTAAATATGATATAATAAAGATATAAATGTGCAAAGGAGGAAAGAATATAATGGAGATATACTCAATAATCGGAATGGTTTTAGTAATGGCTATTCCTGTTACAGAATATATAACAAGCCGTGTATTTCGAGATAAATACCGGATTAAATTGGTATTATGTGCAGAGATAGCAGTAATCTTCATTTTTGGTATTTTACCAAGTCTTTAATTATTGAAAGGCTCGCCAAATTAAAGGCGAGCCGATTTAAATGATGTAGGTTTTATTTACTTTTCTACATTTTCAATATATAATAAAAATAATTTAAATTAGAAAAAGGATAGAGTATGAAAGAAAATATAGATTTAAAAGAAAATGAAAGAATCGATGATTTAGAATATAAAGGGTTAAAAATCATTCAAAATAAAGATGGATTTTGTTTTGGAATTGACAGTATATTGCTTTCAGATTTTGCCAAAGATATAAAAAAAGGGGCAAAGGTACTAGATTTAGGAACTGGAACGGGAATTATTGCCACTTTATTATGTGGAAAAACACAATTATCTGAAATAACGGGAATAGAAGTTCAAAAAGAAGTATATGAGATGGCGAAAAGAAGTATACAATTAAATCATTTAGAAGATAGATTTAAAATCATACAAGATAATATATTAAATTTAAATAACTATTTTGAAAAAAATACATTTGATGCCATTGTGACAAATCCACCATATAAAAAGAAAGAAACGGGAGTGCAAAATGAGGACACAAGAAAATTAATTTCTAGACATGAAATAGAGGCAAATTTAGAAGATTTTATAAAGATATCTAAAGATATGTTAAAAGATAAAGGGGAATTTTATATTGTTTATAGACCAGAAAGATTAGTAGATTTATTATCTCTTATGAGAAAATATAAAATAGAACCTAAAAAAATACGATTTGTATATTCGAATGTCAATGCGGTTTCAAAATTGGTTTTAGTTCAAGGAGTTAAAAATGCAAGACCATTTTTAAAATTAGAACCGAATTTATATATTTATGATGAAAATGGAAATTATACAGATGAAATTTTAAAAATTTATCATAAAAAATAAAGTAAAAAAATTAAAATATATGATTTCGCATATAAGATTTAATGGAGCGATTATATAAATTATAAAAATCAAAAAGAAAGGGTAATTTTATGAAAGAAATCAATCAAAAAGAAATAGGAACTTTATATATTGTTGCAACACCAATAGGAAATCTAGAAGATATCACACTAAGAGCAATAAAAGTATTAAAGGAAGTCGATTTAATAGCAGCAGAAGATACAAGACATACCTTAAAATTATTAAATCATCTAGAAATATCAAAACCATTAATGAGTTATCATAGACATAATGAAGATGTCAAAACAGATATATTAATTAAAGAATTAAAACAGGGGAAACAGATAGCACTTGTCTCTGATGCAGGAACTCCAGGAATTTGTGATCCAGGGGAAGAGGTTATTAAAAAATGTATAGAAGAGGAGATTCCTATTGTGCCAATTCCAGGAGCTTGTGCGATGATTAATGCATTAATTTGTTCAGGGCTAGATACAAAAGAATTTGTATTTATCGGATTTTTACCATTAAACAAGAAAAATAGAAAAGAAAAATTAGAAGAAATCAAAAATACAACAAAAACAATGATTTTATATGAAGCACCACATAAATTAGAGACAACTCTAAAAGATTTAAAAGAAATGATTGGAAATAGAAAAATTGTATTAGCAAGAGAATTAACGAAAATTCACGAGGAATATATAAGAGCAAATATAGATGTATTAATTGAAAAAGCAAAAGAATTAAAAGGAGAAATCGTTTTAATAATAGAAAGTGCAGAAAAAAAAGAAGAGAATAATTTATTACAATTGTCTTTACAAGAGCATTATACATATTATGAAAAAAAAGGATTGAGTAAAAAAGAAATTATTAAACAAATAGCAAAAGATAGAAATGTTAATAAAAATGAAATATATCAAAAATTTATTGATAAAAATTAAGTAAAATAGTAAATTATAAAAATGTAAAGAACAGATATATAATATATATATCATAAAAGAAAAAATAGTATAAAAAGTAAAAAGACCAAGAAGTAAGAGCAAAGCTCTTATTTACTTGGTTTTAATTTACTTATTTTTTTTGAACAATCTTCACAAATTAATTTATCGTTATAATTTATTAAATTTTCGGTATTTCCACAAAAAATACAATTTGGTTCATATTTTTTTAATACGATTGATGAACCATCAACATATATTTCAATAGGATCTTTCTCAGCAATGTTAAATTGATTTCTGATTTCGATAGGAATAACTACTCTTCCTAGTTCATCTACTTTACGAATAATTCCTGTTGATTTCATAAGTTTATCCCCCCTTAAAAAGTTAATTTACAATCCTATATACATTGTTACTATATCATAAATACAAAGGCAGGTCAATTAAAAAGTAATAAAAAGTTGATATTAGAATAAAATTATTTAGGTGGTAAATATGTTAAATTTAGTTTGGCCAATTTTCATAATAATATCATTTTCGTATGCAATTTTTTCAGGAAATTTACAAAATTTAAATTCAAGTATATTTGACAGTGTGGAAAGTGCTGTAAATTTAAGTATTACAATGTTAGGAACCATGTGTTTATGGAGTGGAATTATGAATGTTGCAGCAAATACAAATATCATGAAAATGATGAATAAAATGTTAAAACCGATTATTAGATTTTTATTTCCAGAAATAAAAGAAAATAAAAAAGCACAAAATGAAATCTCAATGAATATGGTAGCTAATATTTTGGGATTGGGAAATGCAGCTACACCATTAGGGTTAAAAGCAATGGAGACACTACAGAAAGAAAATAAAAATAAGGAAGAATTAAGTAATTCTATGATTATGTTAATTGTCATAAATACAGCATCTATTCAACTCATTCCTACAACAATTATTGCGATAAGAAGTTCTCTAGGAGCTCAAAATCCAACTTCGATTATTGTACCTGTATGGATAGCAACAATTTGTGCAGCAATTGTGGGAATATTTGTAACAAAATTATTAATAAAATATTCTAATAAAAGGGAGAAGATATGATAAATATTATCAATTTTTTATCAAATTTAGCAATGCCACTGATTATATTACTTATAGTTATATATGGTGTTATAGAAAAGAAAGAAGTTTTTGATCGATTTGTTGAAGGAGCAAAAGAGGGAATAAAGATTGTAATTAATATTTTTCCCACACTAATAGGTCTTTTCCTAGCAGTAGGAACACTAAGAAGTTCAGGTGTAATTGATATTGCGATTAAATTAGTAGAGCCATTATTGAATATGTGTAATTTTCCAACAGAAATTATGCCATTAGCACTTTTAAGACCTATATCGGGAAGTAGTTCAATAGCGGTTGCAACAGATATTATGAAAAATTTTGGGGTGGATAGTCCAATTGGAGTGATGGCAGCTGTGATTATGGGAGCCACAGAAACAACGTTATATACCATTGCAGTATATTCTTCAAGTGTAAAAATAAAAAAAACAAGATTTGTTTTAATAGCAGCATTAACAGCAGATATTGTTGGAATTATGACAAGTATCATTGTATGTCGTTTTTTGTCGTAAAGTTTTTCTTGACAATAATTTACATATATTATATAATTATGGAAACTAAAACAATAAGGATATTCAAATTAAATGTTATTAAAAATTATATTATTTATTTCACTATTTTTTATAGTAAGAATGATGATCGTAAAAATATTATTTTATAAAATGTTAAAATCAGAAATCAATTCAAAATAATCAAGTTTTTAATTTTGTAGAGGAAATAACAACTCCCCCATAATTAGTATTTAAGATTTTTAGCCCCTATATTCTTTGATATATTTTTGTCTATGTTATTTTCTCTACAATATAATATATTATCTATGATAAGTTTCACCATTCGATATTTTAAATCCTCTAAAGATTTGTTCTAATAAAAAAACACGAATTAATTGATGAGGAAATGTCATCTTTGAAAAACATATCTTTTGGTGAGCTTTTTTTAATAGATCAGAGGATAAGCCTAAAGACCCACCAATCACAAAAGAAATATTGCTGGTTTGTAAAGATAAGTCTTCTATAGTTTTTGAAAATTCTTCAGAAGAAAGTTCTTTACCATGTAAATCTAAACAAATGATATAAGAATCTTTTTTTATGTGATTTAATATATTGTTGGACTCTTTGTTTTTTATCTCATTTGAAAGACTATCATTTAATTTATCAGGTATTTTTTCATCAGGCAATTCTATAATATTTAATTTACAATATTTACTTAATCTTTTAGAATACTCTTTTATGGCATCTTTTAGATAAGTTTCTTTTATTTTTCCAATACATATAATATTAATTGTAAGCATACTTATTTTATTCCTTTCTATTATAAAAAAAGTTGCCAAAATGGCACATCCCCTTTGGCAAGTTTCTTTGATTAACAAGTTTCTTTGGTTAAATTGTAACTAATTTACTATGTGTATCTCTACCTGCAACAGACAATGCTAAAGAATTTTCATTATAATTATTAGCAATTAATTCTTCAACCACTGTTTTATAGGCAAGTTCAGGAAAATTACTTTCTTTACTTAAATGACCAAGCATTGCATTTTTTAAACCTGATTTTAATAGAAAAGAAATGGTTTTTCCAGCAATTTGATTTGATAAATGTCCAGATGGTCCAGCAATTCTAGATTTCAAAGAAAATGGGTATGATGAACATTTTAATACTTCTGGATCATAGTTAGATTCTAGCATAACAAATAAACTTTCTTCTAAATTCTTCAATATGTCATTTGTCATATGCCCAATATCTGTTGCAATACTAATTTTTTTATTTTCATTTAGTATAGTAAATCCACAAGGGTTTGCTGCATCATGTGGAATAGAAAATGGATTAATATCCAAATCTCCTATAGAAAAATTTTCTGCAACTTTAAATTTTTTAATATTTTTATCTGCAATTTTATCTCTTTGTTTTGGCATAGCATCTAGTGTTTCTTGGTTGACAAATACAGGTAAATCAAATTTTTTAGAAAAAGTTCCTAATCCTTGTACATGATCAGAATGTTCATGTGTGACTAAAATACCATCTAAAGAACCAGGGTCAACATCTATATCATTTAAAGCTTTTTCTATTTTTTTGCTACTTACACCTGCATCAATTAATAATTTAGTATTATCTGTTTTGACAAATAAACTATTTCCGCTACTTCCACTATATAAACTACAAAAATTTAGCATAATTTTCTCAATCTCTTTCCTTTGTTTATTTCTATTTTATATTTTGTTTCTTATTCTGTTACTCTTTCGATTTTAGCACCTATTTTTCTAAACTTTTCTTCTATATTTTCATAACCTCTATCAATATGTTCTAGATTATAGATTTCTGTTAATCCTTCAGCAGCAGTACCTGCAATAACTAAAGCTGCTCCTGCTCTTAAATCTGAAGAATATACAGGTGCACCTGATAATCTTTTAACACCTTCAAAAAAGGCTGTTTTACCATGAGCTGTAATTTTGGCTCCCATTTTATTCAATTCTTCTGTATATTGGAATCTAGAATCCCATATACTTTCATTAATTGTGCTTGTACCATTGGCTAGTGATAAAACAACACCCATTTGTGGTTGTAAGTCTGTAGGAAAACCAGGATATGGCAATGTTTTTATGATGGCTTTATTAGGTCTTTTATTGCACCAAACACGAATGCTGTCGCCATTATCTTCTACATTTCCACCGATTTCTATAATTTTAGCAGTAATAGATTCTAAGTGTTTTGTAATACAATTTTTAATTAATAAATCTCCTCGTGTTGCAACTGCAGCAAGCATGAAAGTTCCTGCTTCAATTTGATCAGGAACAACAGAATAAGTAGCGTTTCCATGTAGTTTTTCGACTCCATTAATTTTGATGACATCTGTACCTGCGCCTCTGATATCAGCTCCCATAGTATTTAAAAAGTTTGCAACATCAACGATATGAGGTTCTTTTGCGGCATTATCAATAATAGTTGTTCCTTTTGCTAATACAGCTGATAGCATAACATTAATGGTAGCACCTACAGATACAATATCCATATAAATTGGGCAACCCTTCAATTTCTTTGCTTTTGCATAGATTTTACCTTTTTCGACAGTAACATTTGCCCCTAATAATTCGAATCCTTTAATATGTTGATCAATTGGTCTGGCTCCTAATTTACAACCACCAGGCATACCAACTTCAATTTCGCCTTTTCTACTAAGCATAGCGCCAATAATATAATAAGAAGCTCTAAATCTGCTTGTTAAATCTAAAGGTGCTTTTGTTGTTGTTATATTAGATGTATCAATAGTAATACTATGAGCATCATTCCAAGTAATCTTTGCACCTAATCTTTCTAATATAGTACAAGATATTTTTATATCACTAATATTTGGTAAATTTTCTATTGTACATACACCATCAATTAAAAGAGTAGCTGGTAAAATTGCAACGGCAGCATTTTTAGCACCGCTAATAGTTACTTCGCCTTTTAGTGGTGTAGGTCCTTTTACAACTAATTTTTCCAATTTTATACCCCCAATAAAATTTATATATTATGAAATTTAAAGCAAAATAGAGTGTACATTATCTTACACTCTACTTTTCCTATAAACTATATCATAAACTAACTTAGATTGCAACTATTTTTTAGCAGTAATTAGACCTGTATCATTCAATATTTCCAATATTTTAAATTTTAATTTAAAAGTAGGATTTTCTTCATTATCAGAAACAATAGAAAATTCTTCATCAGTCAAAGAATTTTGTAAATCTTCTTTTGATTCCTCAGGAACAATTCCAGAAGAAGCATCTACAAAACATAGAGGAGGAAACATGACACACCACCAATTTTTTCCTTT
Organism: uncultured Eubacteriales bacterium; assembly: GCA_949287075.1. Lineage (GTDB taxonomy): Bacteria > Bacillota > Clostridia > TANB77 > CAG-508 > CAG-269. Next base: position 9,553 of record CASEEU010000030.1, read on the forward strand.
GGCTTCGCCAATTTCTACTTTTAAAGCATCATAATATCCTGCTGGAAGAGAAATATCTCCATAATGTTTTGTTGGGAATTCAAAATTTCCGATATTAACAGTAACAGAATAATTAAAACCTTCATCTTTAATTGTATTTAATGCAATTTCTTTAAAATTTTCAATATGTTCATTGGCAATTGCAATTGCTTCTTCTTTAGAAGTGCAATTTGCACATAATGTATTCATATATTCTAATAAATGATCTCTTACAATGTATTTCAAATTTTGATCAATATCAGAATCACTATTAGCAACAACATGTAAACGAAAAACGGAATCAGCAATATCGGTAGAAATATCATTAGCATAAGATATAGCACATATGGTAGTGTAAACAAAAAATAGAAATGTTAAAATGATTACCATTTTTACCTTGGAATGATTACATAATTTTAAAAATTTTTTCATAAGTTACCTCCGATAAACTTTTTTTCTAAAATATTCTTTAAAATAAGTATTAACAAAATAAGAAAAAATATACATTGTCGAAAAAAAACGATGAGTTTCATTGAAATATGATTGACATATTTGTAATAAAATGGTAAAATTTACCAGTAAGCAAAATGAAGAAATTAGCAATTCCGTACATTTATATCAATTTGAAAGGAATGTTTGTGATGGAAAATATAACAAAAGAAAAAAGTTGTGCATTTTATGCAAGTGATTATCATTTTGAAATGATCAGTTTACCATATATTAGCAGAAGTATGGATGAAAACAAAGAAGTTATTATACTAACAGAAAATAATTTAGAAAAAACAGTAAATATATTAATATCAAAAATGAATTTAAATGAAGAAAAGCGACAAAAACTATTGTCATTAGATTGGAATAACAACGATTTAAAAAAATTCAAGGAAATTAGTAAAAAGACAAAAGCAGATGCAGATATGGTTATATTTATTAAAGGAAAACAAAATTATATTCAAAATGTAAATAAAAATATTGAAAAATGGATAAGCATAGATAAACATATTAAAATTGTTGATTGCTATGAGTTTTTTGAAATAGAAGAAAAGATAGATGATATTGCAAAACAATATGAAAAAGTCCTAGGGACATCTAGGATGTAGAGAAAATAAAAAATGAAAATAAGAAGCAAAATGGCAGGTAAATTTTTTACCTGCCAATAATTGACTATTATAAAATTATGGTGTAATATAAGTGTGGTTTTAAAATTTTAGAAAGGATGAAAATTATGAATGCAGAATTAGAAGAAGTGAAAGAAATATTAAAAAAATATGATCAAGAACATTTATTAAATCATTATAATGATTTAGATGAAAAGAAAAAGGAAATGCTATTAAAACAAATTAAAGATATTGATTTTGAACTTGCAAATAAATTATATGATAGTACAAAAGAGCAAAAGATAAATGCAAATGATAAAATTACACCAATAAATTATTTAGATAAATACAAATTAAATGACCAATATAAATATTATGAATCTATAGGGAAAAAGGCAATTAAAGAAGGAAAATTAGCAGCAGTTACAATGGCAGGAGGACAAGGAACAAGATTAGGACATAGTGGACCAAAAGGAACTTATGATATTGGATTAGATTCGCATAAATCTTTATTTGAATTATTAGCTGATAATTTAAAAGAAGAAGGTAAAAAATATGATGTTATCATTCCTTGGTTTATTATGACGAGTAGAGAAAACAACAAGGAAACAGTTGAATTTTTTGAAAAGCACAGATATTTTGGCTATAAAAAAGATAAAAATATCTTCTTCTTCGAACAAGGTGAACTTCCAATGATGGATACAGAAGGAAAAATACTAATTGGAGAAGATGGATTAATCAAACTTGCTGCAGATGGACATGGAGGAATATATGAATCACTAGTAAAAAGTAAAATGACTAACAAAATGAGAGAATTAGGTATTGAATGGGTATTTATTGGTGGAGTAGATAATTGTTTGGTAAAAATGGTAGACCCTGTTTTAATGGGAATTGCCATTGATAAAAAAGTAACAGTAGCTTGTAAATCAGTTGTAAAAGCGAATCCACATGAAAAAGTAGGGGTATTTTGTAAAAGAAATGGAAGACCAAATGTTATTGAATATTCAGAAATTACAGATGAAATGGCAGAAGCTACTGATGAAAATGGTGAATTATTATATGGTGAATCACATATATTATGTAATTTATTTAGGATTGATGCAATTGAAAGAATGGGAGCAGAGCCATTACCATATCATGTTGCATTCAAAAAAGCAAAATATATTGACAAAGATGGAAATCTAGTGGTACCAGATTCACCAAATGCCTATAAATTTGAAGCATTTTTATTTGATGCTTTTGGTGAAGTAGATGATATGGCAGTTTTAAGAGTAAAAAGAGAAGAAGAATTTGCACCAGTTAAAAATAGTGATGAGAAAGGTGTGGATTGCCCTAAGACTGCAAGAGAATTATATAAGAAATTTTATCATTTAGATTAGAGATAATTATATAAAAAATGAAAATGATGTTGTAAAATATTACAGCATCATTTTTGTTAGAATAAGAATTGCTAAATAAAGAAGATTGCATCCTATTATTTATAAAGTTTTCGGTTCAATACAATATTTAAGAATTTGTAACATAATTTATTGCGCCTCTTTCACTCAGACCCTCACTATGTGAGTACCGTGAACATCCCTCAATAAATTATTAACAAATTCTAAAATATTTCCAATCACATTCAAACTTTATAAATAATAGGATGCAATCTTCTTTATTGATAGTAAATTATCAAAAATGATAGAAATTATTCTTTTAAATTTTTGAAAATATAGGTTTACAATAGATATGTCACACCTAGATAAAAAATAAAATATTGAAGGAAGTACCGAAAAATGATATAGTTGTTTTGACTAGAAACAAATAAAATATCAGGAGGTACTTCCTATGGGTAATAGTATA
>CASEEU010000031.1 GCA_949287075.1 uncultured Eubacteriales bacterium
TTTAAATCATCTATTTGATTCTGCATATCAGAAATATCTTGTTGCATCTCCGCTATTTGTGAATTTAACGAACTTAAATCTGTGGTATTACATCCAGTAAAAAGTAAACCACCTCCAAATAATATTACAAAGAAAAATATAGTTAAATTTTTTTTCATTCATCTACTCCTCAATTTTTCTTTAATATTATCATATTTTCCTTAAATTATCAAATAATATGAGGAATTTAAATTTTACAAATTTTGTCGAAAAAATAAAATAAAAAGGAGTTTTATTATGCCAAAAAATATAATATTTAACGCTTCGGAACCATTAACTATACAACAAATGAATTCCCTTCTACAAGATGGACAGATTAAACAAGAAATTGGGACTAGTCAAGTCGATTTAATGTCTCAAAATGCCATAAAAACAGCAATTGAAAATAGTGCAACTAATGTTATTATTCCTCAAAAGAGTCAATTAGGAAACAATATAACCTTACAAAGCACATTAGAATACCTAGGAAATAAGATTGTAGAGTTAACAACCGAAATAAACAACTTAGAAAGTAAACACAATAGTGATATTTCCACACTTTCAACAAATCTTTCAAACGCATTAAATGGGACCACTACAATAACAAAATTGAAAGTAAAACAAGTTGATTTGGTTGATTAATTAGGAGGATGTATGTTTTTAAGTAGAATTATAAGTATTAGGTTTCAAAAATTATTAGTAGGAGAAGAAAATGTCTGATTTTCTATCTACTTTTACAAATATATTTTCAAACTACGGAGTAAAGACATTTTTAATTGTGTTTATAACAATAATACTTATTAACTTAATCAAGAAACCTATTACAAAAAAAGCAGAACAATATGCAGTGGAAAATAATTGCGACAAGTCAATAATTACGTGCTATATAACCTACGTTGCAATTATCATACCTTTTATTGTAAATCTCTTGTACGAATTGTGTATAACAAATTTTAATTTTTATGTTATTGATTGGAGTAATTACGTATATTCTTCCCTTACCTATGGTGCGATAGCAATTGCAACTTACGAATCAATAAAAAAGCAAGTGGAAGCGTATGTCTCAAAAAAACAATTAACCAACAATTCCAAAAATTCAAATGAAGACACAATTTCTACAAGTGAAACTACAAATATTGCAAAAGACGATACAACAAAAAAAGTTCTGTAAAGAAAAAAGGCGGAGTATTCTAAACTCTGCCCTTTTTCTTTTATCTACAAATAAAATTTGATTATTAATGTGTAATCTATTTTAAAAATTTTAGTACATACTTTTTAATTTTGTTTTTAATACACCTCAATCTATCATACACACTTTGCCTTGTAATCGAAAGTGTGTCTCCAATTTCCCTATAAGTTTTATTTTCAAAAAAATACATTTTTAAAATCATTTTTTGTTCTGGCTTTAAAGTAAACAAGACCTTTCTCATAAAAATTAATCGTTTAAAATTAGTATTTACTCTGTTTATTTCTTCCTCCACATTTTCAAGTAAAATAGCAGCATCTGAATTTTCGTCAATTAAAAGTAAATCTCCGTAATTTTCTATGTTTGATTCTAGAGATTCATTGTAATAATAGTACTTATTTGTATTTCTTCTTATTTTTTGATTACTTGCTTTAATAAATTTAGCAACCAAGTCATTAACTTCAATATAAACCTTTTTATGTGTTATCTTGTTGTAATAATCAATTACAACACTATTTTTTTGTGTTGTAGCTTCTATACCAATTTGCATCTTCTTTCTCCCTGTTGATTAAACTATCAAGGCTGTTAGTAAACTCTTGAATTTCCGGGTCATTTAAAAGTTTTAAATGAGCAATAATTGTTTTGAGTTTCTCATCATTTAAATTTACATTAACTTTTTTCTGACCAATAAGTTTAACGCCTCCATGCCTTCCCCCAACAAAAGTTCGAATTTGATAATGCGTAGACAAATCATTTAGGTGTCTAATACAGGTAGACCGGCTTATTTGAAGTTTGACAGACATCTCCTCTATGGTATGCATCTTACCATCTTGCAAGATGTCTATAATATCATAGAAAATGTGCCTTGTTCGCATATTTTTCTTTCCTTTTATCGGGTGTAATTATTATAAAAAAGTCAATATGTCAAGAATTGATAAGTTGAAAATTTTTTATACAAATTTTAATACAGAAGGGACATAAAAAAACTAACACAAAAAAATAAAATAATTTTAGAAAAAATATCTTGTTTCCATTTTACTGAAATAAATCAAACTGGCAAATCTAATTAACACTTCTTTCACCTATTCGGCAATAAAAAACAAAAAAAGACTTAATTCCCTAAATAATCTTTAAAAAACAATAATTTAGAATTAAGCCTTTTTTTAATTTTGTATTATAATAAATGTATTTTTTTAGTTAATTTTATTGTTTTCTTGTAATATTGATATCGTTACCTAATAATGAAACTTTTAACTTACACTTTTGAAAACAATTAAAGCCTCTTTCTTGAAGGTATTTACAAGTTAATAAGCAATCTTCCTTTCCAGGCTGGTCAACTACCATATACATATCTAATGATTGATTTATAGCAGTATCTAAGTCATCGCTTAACTGGCACCAAGGCAAATTACAAGATTGGACACAATTGGTATATATTTTATCATTGATTATAAACACCCCAAAAGGCTTGTACATTGAACCATTATATGTTTGTGTTGATTCTTTAAAAAAATTAGCAAGTTCAGTTTGACTAGATATATCAAGACATGTTTTTGATTGAGTAGTTTCATTTTCAAGCATATAATTTATTTTATCCTGACTAACACCTAGTTCTAATAATTTATCTATATAGTTTTGCTTACAAAGTTCTGGATTAACAAATAAAAAACTAAACTTAGTATCTTTATTATAATCTTTAAGTAATAAATTTCTAAGATAAATATAATTCCAGTTGTCAAAATGATCTTTAGAACAACTAAATAAAATTGAATCTAATTTAAAATTCAAAACCTTATTTAAACTTTCCTCATTATTCGCAAAATATCCATTTGTATATAATCCTATCCTAAATTGATTTGGATACTTATCTCTAAGAGGTTTAATTAGATTAAAATGTTGTTCTAATACATTTACATTAAGTGTTGGCTCCCCTCCCATAAAGTTCAACATAAATCTTCTTTCTGGATATTTTAATATTACTTGTTCCATTTTTGAAACAAAATTTTGAGTGTTACTTAAAGTCATATCTTGATAGTTTTCTTTGTTTTTAAAAGCACAAAAGTTGCAATGAAAATTACATTCTCCAGTAATAAAATAAAAAATATCAACCACTGTTCCATTATAGGAAACAAATTCTTCATAACTTAACGTATTTTTGGTGGATTCTGACATAATAACTCCTTTATTTTTGATATATTAATTTTTGTTTTATCTGTATTATTTATTTCTTTTATTAAATCTTGAATTTCTTTTACACTAATGTTTTTTATATTGTAATTTAAGTCGTACATATATTCGCTTAAAGCTTTACAATTATATATAAGCTCATAGGCAACATAAACAATATCTGGTAAATTCCACTGATCAACTGGTTCGCCAGTATAAATTCTTTTATCTTGTTCTCTAAGTAGTCCTTCCTCAACATAAACATATGTATAGCCATCGTCTCTATAAATTTTGCAACCATCATTTATGTCAACCCAATAATAATTTGCTTTATTTTCTTCTATGCCAACTATTTGTAATTTATCTGTTTCATCTGAAAGATAAATCTCAGTTACTTTTTTATCGTCATAAACACGAATTCTACAGTACCACAAACCAACAAGTAATCCGTATTCCTTATATTTTTTTTCTTTAAGGACTGTTGCTCCATCTAGTATATAATAATGCTTACTCGGTATATAAGAACTCATAGTAAGACCCTCCTGAGCCTCCATAACTTCCATTACCGCCATAGCTATTTGAGTTCCTTTTTCCGCCAGTACCAACATCAAACATACTTGGTCCGTGTCCATTTCCTGGTCCTTCGGCACTACCGACGCTCCAAGAAACACTGTCTAATCCTAGAAAATCACAAATTGCATCACTAAAATTAATCGTAATTGTTTGTCCAGCAGCACCATTCCAGTCATTTTGCCCATGTCCACCTTTACCGCCCGCTTGTAAATAGAAAATTATATGTGGATAGAATTTACTAATCTCATCAGTAACATTTTCATGTATTATGCCACAAACATTTGACCCATTTGTTCCAGTATTATGTGAACTTACATTTGTTGTAGTTGCTGGGCTTGAACCATTATTTATTTTTACTACTTTTATAGATACACTTCCACCATTTCCGCCTGCTCTGTCTCCTTGACTACAAGCAACTGCGCCATCGACACCATTTCCTCCTTTATTGCAAACAATTGTTATTTTGTAACTAAGATTAGAATTGTTCCCAATATTCGACATAGTAATGGTATAATTTGAATAAGATGAATTTGTAACTTTGAGTTCACTTCCCTGAGGGACTGTTATTAGTAAAAATGCTGCGCCTCCACCACCTCCGCCACCGCCAGTTCTTCTTCCTCCACCCAAATAATTTGTATTATTCCCAGCCTTGCCTCCAGCAGCACAGATTGCCCCCATAAAAACTTTACTTACTTTCTCATCCTTACTATAAAAAGTTCTAGTTGTCCCATTTAAAGTAAAGTTCTTACTCTTTGTAAGAATCTTAAAAAAGTCAGAAATTGTTTTTGTTGTATATCCCCAAGGAGTTGTGGCTGAATTTGTTTTGACATCTTTTATATTATTAATTGCTGTAAAATTATAATTTATATTATAAGTTTTTACATTAGGGTTCGTCCTTTGTGTAATCCAATTCCCATACGGAATTTTAATTTGGTTATATATGCTATTAAATTTTTGAGTAGTATAAATTTCTTGACTTTCATAATTTAATTTTTCCATAATAAGCTCCTTATCAAAAAGGTCTCACAAAAAATAGTCAAATTATAAATATTTTAACTTCTCAAAACAACTTTTTATGATTTAAAAAACAAACAAATAATACTTTCTATAAATTAATAACATTCTTTAATTTAAAATATTTAAATTTTATTTCGCAATTTATATTGAGGGTTGACTGTTATTTCCCTCTATAATATTAACTACACATTTTTTATTTTGTAAGGTTAATTTTTATAAATATTTTTTTAGAAATAATTAAAATAAAAGGTTTGACATGTACTAAAACGCTGATAAAATTTCTTAATAACTTTTGAAAAAAAATAATAAAAAAATTAAACTGAGATAAAACCTCTTGGCTTAATTTTTTACTTTTTTTTACTTTATTCTTAAAAGATAAAAATTATATAAATTCTTTTATATTTTACTACTTTTTTCTTTTCTTTAAGAAATCACATGTTAAATACATTTCAACCCTAAATTCTATTTCAGTTATATATTCTCTTATTTTGTCAAATTGGAACACAGATATTTTTAAATTATTTGCAGAACAATCAAGTGCTTTATTCATTATATATCTAAAATAGTCCGGACCTTCTTCTATATCTTCTACATACTTTACAGGCTCATCAAAAACATTATATTTAAAACCCTCATGTTTAACTTCATTTAATAACTCTGATAGCTTATGAGAATTTGTATCAAACTCTTTATCCGTTAATCTCATATATAAATATTTTAATTTCAATTCTAGATAATGCCTAAAACAAAACATTGCAGGAAAATATCTCAGTGCGCAACTATGTTTCTTTAGGTTAGAATCACTTATAACGTAATTATCTACTCTTTGCAATAATGTTAAACAACTCTCCGCATAAGATTGCGCAACAAAATTCTGTAAGGCAACCTTATTAAATGTTTCATTTTTTAAAGCCTCAACATTAGACTTTATTGGGATATTAATTTCTTTTTCATCATATAATATGTAAAGTGGTCTTGATACACTTTTTTTATTTAATTCTTTCCTTTCTTTCATGAAATTATTCTAACATACAAAAGTGAAAAAGTAAAAAATTTTTAATTATTATTACTAAGTTGATAAAATCAAGATAACACAGTAATAAATTAACACAAAAAACTATAAAACTCCAATAGCTGCAAAAGAAGTAACCTATTGAACGGAATATTTATATGTTTCATAATCATTATATGATTAATTAAACTAAACTTATAAACATTTATAAATTAATATAGATTTTTTAATTCATCAATCAAATCATTTATTGTTTTTAAAGAATAAATTTTAACATTGTAACGCTTATCAATCTCTAACTCTTTTAAAATTCTACACATTTTATTATCTGTTATATAGTAATTACAATAAGGTAAAAATCTAGAAGCGTTAACAATGTCTACATAGTCTCCAGGCTCAAATTTTTGAAATAAAGAAATATAGGTATTCATATTTCTTTCAATATCTATAAATGGAATTGCAAACCAATAAAAACCAATTTGAAAGTTACAATATTCAATAATCTGTTCTGTTAAATCACCTTTTAATTGATATTTCCTTGCAAAATAAACAAACTCATTCCAATAATTGTTTTCGTTTTGTGACAACCGTTCTCCCTTAGTTATTTTTTCAATAACTTTTTTGTTCAAAAAAAGACCCTCGTGCAAAAATTCTTTAACTAAATGTTCCTTAAATGTTTCTTTTTTGTCTATAGTCTTTTGATATTCAATTAATTCAACAGTTCTAATTTGCTTTTCTTTTCGAAGCTCGTCAATTATATTTGTGCCGAGCAAATTAATTATTCCTTTTATAAAAGTTTTTCGTTCAAAACTCTTTTTATCAATATCGCTAAATCCGCCAGTATAATGAATAGATACTTCTTTTTTACCTTGAGTAAAAGCCTCAAATAACTTTTCCTTTTGTTCCCTCTCAATTATTAAACTATTTTGAAATTTATTACCATTGCTTAATTTAAACAAGATTTCTATATTATTATTTTTATTTTTTCTATAATCAATCTCTAGTTCTTGATCCGCTATCGGGACCATTAATTTATCACATTGAGTTAAATCGAACAACATTTGACTTAAAATTTTTAATTCTCTCTGATATTTTATAGTTGATGAACCATTATTTATTTTATTTAATTCAATTAAAATATTTGAATCCAAAAATAGTATAGGAATTTCTGACTTAATGATTTTTACTTTTATAGGATTCTCTATAAATTCAACTCTCATATTGCTTCAATAATTTTATCTTTAAATTGCAAGATCAATTTTTTAGATGATTCGTAACTATGTAAATTTATAAATTTTTAATATAAACTTTTTCCAATTTATTTTAGTAATCAAGTGTATAAAAAATAACTATATTAAAATTAATCCTACTATAAAGCTCTTCTCCTTACGTGTATATTTGAAATTATAATATCATAACCTTTTAAAGAAACATAGTAGATTTTATACTTTTTATAAAATTTATTAAATTTGTACTTTTTTGTACAACTTAGTATTTTACTTTGATTTTGGGATAGGGCGTGTGCTTGTCTTGAACAAGTGGCTCGGCTTTGCCTCGCCAGACAAGCACACGCCCTAAATAACTTTTATTTAACTTTAAGAAAAAGTTTAATAAAAAACGGTGGCTAAA
>CASEEU010000032.1 GCA_949287075.1 uncultured Eubacteriales bacterium
ATGAATTTTGGGACACAAGAAGAAAAAATATTTTTTAAAAATTTATTAGAATACAAGGCTGTGTAGAACAGTCTGTTTATAGAGCAATTTTGAGGGGTAAAAAATTTTTTATAAATTTTCCCGAAATAAATTGACACTATCATCGTTATTGTAAAATTTGACTTTTTTTCTATTTTATAGTAAAATAAAACAAGTTGTTAGCTTAAGAAGAGCTAAAGGATGAGATTTTATTAAATAAATACTTTGTTAAAAGTGAACTAGGAAATGAGATAATAAAAGTAAAATTGTTAAAAATGAGATTTTAAAAACAAATTTATGAAAATGAAGAGACTATATATTTAAGAGAAAAATATATAGGAAACGGTGTGTACAGAAGAAATTGAAAATATAATAAAAAGAGAGAGTTATATATTTATATATTTCATATAAGAATAATATTAATTTTTTTTTAGATTAATATTGTTTTAATTTTGTATCAATAAATTTGTTCGAAAAAATCCCAAATATAAAATGAAAACAAAATGTATAAGTTTAGTAAAATTGAGAAAATATATAAGAAAGGAAAAGGAGAAAGGAGTTTTTATGACAGAAGAAATTTTAAAAAACAATGAGAAATTTGTAAAAAAAGAAAGTACAAAAAACGAAAATACAAAAAAAGAAGGAGGAAAAACAAGAAAACCATACAATAAAAAGAAAAAAGAATTTAATAATGAGGTAAAAGAAATAAAAAATGGAAATAAAAAAAATAATATGGAAATCAAAAATGACGAAAATAGAGAAATAAAATCTATTAAAGCGAGAAGAAAAAGAAAGAAAGAGACAGAATCTATTTTTAAAAAATCAAATTTAAAAATTATTCCTTTAGGTGGATTACATGAAATTGGTAAAAACATTACAGTTTTTGAATATGAGAATGAAATTATTGTAGTAGACTGCGGATTGTCATTTCCAGAAGATGATATGTTAGGAATTGATTTAGTTATACCAGATATATCTTATTTAGAAAAAAATGTAGACAAGATAAAAGGATTAATCATTACACATGGACATGAGGACCATATTGGTGCAGTTCCATATTTGTTGAAAAAAATCAATATTCCAATTTATGCTACAAAATTGACAGCAGGATTAATTAGAAATAAATTAGAAGAACATAAATTACTTAGAAGTACGGAATTACATGAGGTTATACAAGGACAAACCATTTCACTAGGAAAGAATTTTAAAATAGAATTTATCAGAAGTTCACATAGTATTCCAGATTCTGTTATGTTAGCAATTACAACACCTGCAGGAACTGTTTTACACACAGGTGACTTTAAAGTGGATTATACTCCAATTGATGGAAAAATTATGGACTTTGGAAGAATTGCAGAATTAGGAAATCAAGGAATTCTAGCATTAATGTCAGATAGTACAAATGCAGAAAGAAAAGGATTTACTATGTCAGAAAGTTCTGTTGGAGAAGTTTTTGATAAGTTATTTTTACATTGTACAAAAAGAATCGTGGTTGCCACTTTTGCATCAAATGTGCATAGAGTACAACAAATTGTGAATTCAGCAGTGAAATATAATAGAAAAATTGCTGTATGTGGTAGAAGTATGATCAATATGATTGAAACAGCAAGGGAGTTAGGATATATTGATTGTCCAGAAAATATATTTATTGATATTGATATGATAAACAACTATCCAGATGAAAATTTAGTCATTATTACAACTGGAAGTCAAGGAGAACCAATGTCTGCCTTAACAAGAATGGCTGCAGGTGATCATAGAAAAGTAAAAATCACACCAAATGATTTAGTAATTATATCTGCAACTCCAATACCAGGAAATGAAAAATTTGTGTCAAAAGTTATTGATGATTTAATGCAAATAGGTGCAGAAGTTGTATATAGTTCGTTAGAAGCTATTCATGTTTCAGGACATGCATGTCAAGAAGAACAAAAATTAATTATTGCATTGGCAAAACCAAAATATTTTATTCCAGTTCACGGTGAATATAGACAGCTAATAGCACATAGTGAAACAGCACAAAGTATGGGAATTGATAAAAATCGTATTATTATGATGGCAAATGGAAGAATATTAGAACTAAATGACCATCAAGCAGAATTTACAACGACAGTCCCTTGTGGAAGAGTTCTTGTAGACGGACTTGGTGTTGGAGATGTTGGAAGTATTGTTTTAAGAGACAGACAACATTTATCACAAGATGGGTTAATCATTATTGTTTTAACAATGGATTCTGCAACAGGGGAAGTGGTAGCTGGACCAGATGTCATTTCAAGAGGATTTGTATATGTAAGAGAATCTGAAAACTTAATGGATGATGTAAAATCTGTTGTAAGACATGAAATTAAAAAATGTGAAGAGAGAGGTATTAGAGATTGGGGAACCATTAAGTCAGCAACAAGAGAAAATTTAAGAGATTATATCTTTATGAAAACAAAGAGAAACCCAATGATTATACCAATTATTATGGAGATATAGGAAAAAGAAAATACTAAGTTTAAAAGACTTAGTATTTTTTGTTATATTATGAAAGTTTAGCACATATAGAAAGTGTCATATATAAATATTTAAAAATGTAAGTGGAAAATGAAAAAAATTGTAAAAACTGTTGACATCTATTGGTAATCATTGTATAATATATGAGCATGAATTGAGCGATGAAGCTGAATGTGGCTACATCCTTACGGAAAAGAAGGATGGAGGGAACTTCAGTGGAGTATGTCATGGCAAAGACCAGGCGGTAAGTTTTTAAAATTTAAGCACTTATCCCAGAATTATCATGCATATTTTGGGCTTTTTTATAGGTAATATTCAAAACACCAGAGTGCGTTTTAACTTGCCACGGTAATTTCGATAGCAAAACCTTGCTATCACAATCAAAAAATTATTTTAAAGAAGGAGGGAAAATTACAATGGCAAACACAGTAGCAACAAGTGAAAAAATTAGAATAAGACTAAAAGCTTATGACCATGTAGTTTTAGATCAGTCTGCTGAAAAAATAGTAGAAACAGCTAAAAAAACAGGAGCAAAGGTATCAGGTCCTATTCCATTACCAACACAAAAGGAAATCGTAACAATTTTACGTTCTCCACACAAATACAAAGATTCAAGAGAACAATTTGAAATGAGAACACATAAAAGAGTTATTGATATTTTATATCCAACACAAAAAACAGTTGACAGCTTAATGAAATTAGAGTTACCAGCTGGTGTAGATATAGAAATTAAATTATAAAAGACTACTATATATTATGTAGCATCAAAACCAAGCTGGAAAAGAAAGAATGAATATTGACAATTAGAAACAAGTATTGCTAGGAAAACGAGGAAAAATATTTGAGATAGTACTTGGCGTGCATCGAAAATATTTTGACGAAGTTTAACAATGCAAGACGAAGTTTATAATTGGCAATCCAGCCAATAGTTAGGAGGAAAGAAAGAAATGAAAAAAGGAATAATCGGAAGAAAAATTGGAATGACACAAATCTTTGATGAAAAAGGAAATGTAATTCCAGTAACAGTTATAGAAGCTGGACCATGTGTTGTAGCACAAGTAAAAACAGTAGAAACAGATGGTTACAATGCGGTTCAATTAGGATTTGGAGATGTAAAAGATAAACACATCAACAAACCAGAAGCAGGACATTTTGCAAAAGCAAAATTAGCTAACAAAAAACATCTAAGAGAATTCAGATTAGATTCAATAGAAGGAATCAAAGTTGGAGACGAAGTAAAAGCAGATGTTTTTGAAGCAGGAGAAAAAATCGATGTTCAAGGAACATCAAAAGGAAAAGGATTCCAAGGTGTTATCAAAAGACATGGACAACACAGAGGACCTATGGGACATGGTTCTATGTATCACAGAAGACCAGGTTCAATGGGATCTACATCAACACCAGGTAGAGTATTTAAAGGTAAAAAACTACCAGGACATATGGGAAGAGTTACAGTTACAATACAAAACTTAGATGTTGTAAAAGTAGATATGGATAAAAATGTAATTTTAGTAAAAGGTAGTGTTCCAGGAGCAAAAGGAGCTATCTTAAAAGTAAAATCAGCTGTAAAGGCTACTAAATAGAAGGAAGGAGGAAGAACAAAATGCCAAAAGTAGACGTTTTAGATATGAAAGGTAAAAAAGTAAGTGATATAGAATTAGCTGATAGTGTATTTGGAATTGAACCAAATGAAGCTATTGTACATAGCGTTTTAGTTAACTATTTAGCTAATCAAAGACAAGGTACACAAAGTACAAAAACAAGAGCAGAAGTTTCAGGTGGTGGTAAAAAGCCATGGAGACAAAAAGGAACAGGTAGAGCAAGACAAGGTTCAATTAGAGCTCCACAATGGATCAAAGGTGGTATTGCTTTAGGACCAAAACCTCGTTCATATAAATACACAGTAAATAAGAAAGAAAAAAGACTTGCTATTAAATCAGTATTAAGTTCTAAAGTTTTAGAAAAAGAATTAACAGTTGTTGATAAATTAGAAGTAAAAGAAATCAAAACAAAAACAATGGTAAAAGCATTAGCAGATATGAAAGTTGAAGGAAAAACATTAATCATTCTTCCAGAGAATAATAAAAATGTTTTCATGTCATCAAGAAATATCGAAGGTGTTAAAACAATCGTTGCTAACAATATAAACATATTTGATTTATTAAAATATACAAATCTAATTTTACCAGTAGATACTGTTAAAAAATTAGAGGAGGTGTACGCATAATGTTACCAGAAGAAATTATAATCGCACCAGTTGTTACTGAAAAAAGTAATGACCAATTACAAGAAGGTAAATACACTTTCAAAGTAAATAAAAAAGC
>CASEEU010000033.1 GCA_949287075.1 uncultured Eubacteriales bacterium
TTTTCCAGGACCTATCTCAATTACAATATCGTCGTTACAAATATTACTCTTTGATAACAAGGTCGCTACAAGTTGTTTACTATGTAAATAATTTTGCGAATGTTCTATTCCCATAAATACCTCCTTTACAAATTACTATTTGTTTCATTATATCATAAAAATAGAGTAATTATTAAATCAAACTCTTAACTTAAATGTTTTAGGTGCATATTTATAAGCGATAATTAATGAAATCAATGAATATATAATACAAAAAGCACTCATTAATATACCAAAGCTAAAAGTTGGTATTTTTTTACCTATAAGAATATAAGCTACAAAATAAGTTAACCATTCTACTACTTTATATGTACTATTTTTTATTTCAGTATTTATATTATATGGCTGTAACAGATAATACATAACCAAATAATGTACTGAGAAGAATACTGACATTGCAATAATAGATATAAATATAATTAAATAATTCAAATTATTGTCCGTACCACCTGTTAAAAATAATAGCAATGCTAATCCTAAACCAATAAAAGTTGCAGGTATTAAGTTCAAAAACATTAGTGTTTTTAATCTTTCTTTAAATACTCCTAATATAACTTTTGGAGTCCTATAAATTCTATATGTTAACATACTATGATCACAATTCATAAACATTGCTTGCGTCATTGTTGTTCCTCTATTTAGTAAATACATTACAAACACAAAATATGGCAAATATGTAAGCGCTAGACTATTTAAATTTTGTTTCAAATCTGGATTAAGAAATACTGCTATATATAATATTAGAAAAATACCTATAATTACCAAAGTTTGTTTTTTTATTGCCATAGTTAATATCTTATTGTGTCTTTTTACAAATAACTCGTGAAAATAAGCAAAACCTGTTTTATTACTGGTAATATCTCCATTATATTCTATTCTTTTTGCAACATTTTCTCTTATTGTTTTTGTACTACTTGCATTTTGTACTGCATACACATTTTCATTTGTTAAAAGCACTTTATATATTTTTTTATAATCTTTAAATGTTATTATTTCTCTTAGTGCAATAATTCCAAATATAACACTTACTGAAAACAAAACAAGATAAATAATTTGATTAATTACAATACCTAAATAAGGAAGTCCAAAATCTAAAAGTGCAAGTACAGCTAGAAGTATCCAAACTTTCTTTGTAGGTAAATTTTCATTATTAACAACTTTATTTTTTTTGAAGTCTGGAATAGAAAACATACCTATTACAATAATTTTTACTAAAGCAACAAATAATGGCATTAATATACAAATTAATAATGGTACATTTAGTATTAACCCAAAAATAATAGTAAATGGCATTAATCCAATTACAAGTTTTAACATAGAATAAAAATAATTTGTTAAAGCAAAAGAATTGGCATCCATTTTCATTAAAATAATTGAATAGTATTTATCTTTCGTAGGATTTAACAAATATGTATTTAATATACCACCAATTAAAGTAGAAAAAACAAAAAGATGTAAAAAGGTATCCGCTTGATTAGTCTTATAAGCAAAAGTCATAGAACCTAATACTAACCACACATAAAGCCCTTTCCATAAAAATGTACTTACAATCTCCCATAAAATACTAATTATATTACCAAATATCTTTAAGAATTTATTTTTATATAAACTACTAGGAAGTATTTTATTTATTATCGGAAGACCTTTTATAGAATATATAATACTATTAACACGATATGTATTTTTTATTTTAAAGGATGTAATAAAAGTCTTTATCATAAATTATTCCTCCTTTAAAGCTTCTATAATTTTATCTTTAAATTTATCGTTATCTAAATTGTTTTTATCTATTTTTTCTAAAACACCTTTATTTAAAATAACTATTTCATCACATAAATCTAAAGCTAACTCCATAATATGAGTTGAAAAAATTATAATATGATCTTTCTTTATTTCTCTTAACATCTGTTTCATTTCTTCTTGCACTACTATATCCAAAGATGTTAATGGTTCATCAAATAACAAAATACTAGGATTAGCAATAATATTTACTAACATTTGCATTTTATTTTTCATACCGTGTGAGTAATCCTTTAACAATTTATCACGATCTTCTTTTTCTATTTTCATAAATTCAAAGTATTCATCAATACTCTTTTCATTTTTTATTCTATCTTTATTTATTTCTATAAAAAATTTTAAGAATTCTCTTGCTGTTAGAAATTTTGGTACATTTGGAGTAGATAAAACATATCCAATATCTTCAGCACTTATTTTTTTTATTTCCTTATCTTCTAGAAAGAAATTTCCACTATC
This sequence comes from uncultured Eubacteriales bacterium, assembly GCA_949287075.1. Classification (GTDB taxonomy): domain Bacteria; phylum Bacillota; class Clostridia; order TANB77; family CAG-508; genus CAG-269. The sequence goes on from CASEEU010000033.1 coordinate 2,296, forward strand.
AATTGGCAAGTCTTCATTTAAACAATTAAAGAAAGTAGTTTTTCCTGCTCCATTTCTTCCAAGTAAACCATATATTTTTCCTTTTTCAAATTCAAAATTAATATCTTTTAATACTTCTTTTTTCTCAAAGTTCTTTTTTAGATTTTTTACTACTAATTTCATAACATTCCCTTTCTACATTTAATTAAAAATACTTTTTTATAATATCATAAAATATAAAATAAATCTACAATTTGACTGGATGTACTTAAAATTTTCATTACATTCAAAAAGAGAATCACCATTTCTAATGATTCCCTAATGTAATTTGTATTACTTATTATTTTCTTCTATTGCTTTTTTACTATTTCTATAAAGTATACTAAAAACTATTGCAAATAACATTGGTATAACTACATATCCAACATTATTTAGTCTTTTAGTTATTACCATAAATGCTCCACTAAAACCTAATATTGCAAATAAAATATATAGTATTAAAAATATCTTAATTTTAATTTGTTCTTTTTTTATATTCATAACTATTGACCTCCACTACAACTTACTATTTATCTTTATTCTCCAAATTTTTTATAAATCCAGAAATTGCTGATAAAAGCCAACATACACCAACAATAATTAAAAATACTTTCCAACCTATGCCATTATCAAAAACAAAAATAAAAGTATATAAAGCAATAAGACTAATTACAATAGCACCACCATATAAACATAAATTTAATGTTCTTAATTTTTTCTTATCCATAATTGACCTCCACAACTTAATATTTGTTGGTATCATATCATAAAACATTGAATTATTCAATTTATTGTTTTATAAAAATAAAAAATGAAGGTATGTAAAACCATTTCTAATTTTACATACCTTTTATTATTAATTGTTTTTGCTATTATAAATGATTTTATCAATTTCTTTTTCCTGTATATCTCTTTTATCAAGAGTTATTCCATAAGCATTAACTACTTCAGCAAAGTAAATATTTTTATCTTTTGCCTCAATAATAGTTGCTCTGTTACCATCTTTCAATTCTACTACATCAAATTTATTTATCTTCATAACTTATTTTTCCTTTCTGTTTTAATTATATATGATTTTTTAAAATTAGTACATAGGTGTTCCGTAACCTAAAATTACACTACTATTTATATCATAATTATTTTGTTTGCACTCATCTCCAGAGGTATTTCCCTCTATTGTGTAAACAATCCCATTTTCCACTTTTTCTACAATTCCGAACGTGGTCTGCTTGTCCATCATTGCTATCTTCCCAGTCAAAAAACATTATATCTCCGTGCTTTCGGAGAATAGCCTCCATCTTGCCAAAGTCCACAAGTTTTAAACCAAGCTACACCTTCTGCTTGACAACTTGCAAATTTAGGTATTATTCCTGCTGAAATATAACCACATTGCTCTGCACACCAACTAACAAAACAAGCACACCATTCTACTCTACTTTCATAACCATACCAGCTCCAATATGGTTGTCCGACCGACATTACCTATTTGACTTTTTGCAACTTCAACTATATCATTGCTACCTACTGAATTTCCATATATAACTGCTGACCACATACTTGCATATTTTTCATCTGACATTTCTGTTAGCTGATTTCTTTGCTCTTGAGTAAAATTATAATTATCTGCCATTTCATCAATAGATTTTGTATTTATAGTTATATGCAATTTTGTATATGTTACTGTTTTATACTCTGTCCAAGTTAAATGAAAAATTACTTCTTCGCGTGATTCTTCCTCTTTTGTAAAAGATATTTCATTCATAGCCCAAAATATCTCTTTTAGAGTATTTACCTTATTGTCATCTAGTGTTGCCATTTCTACTTGATTATCTCCACCACTAACTTTGGCAACATAAACAGCTAAAATATCTTTCCACTCTGCCCTACTACCTGTTATATCATATTCATTGTAGGGATTTTCTTGTTGTATCTGTGTAATTTTATTCATAAACTCTGTGTTCAAATCAGCTATAATTTTATTCATAGTTACTGGTTGTTGAGTTTCATTAATAGTTATCGTACTTCCTACATCTTCACTAGAGAAGAATATTCCAAATACCGAACCTACTAACATTGCAATTAAAGAAACTACTATTATAATGATAATGGCTATCCAGAAACCTCCAAATAAAAAGAAAATTAATGATTTTGCAGCAAGAATTATAGCTTTAATTGCTCTAATAGTTGCTATCATTGCTTGTTTTGCACTTTTAGCCATTGCCTTCGCTCTTGATTTTGCAATTTGATATGCCTTTTTTGCTCCTTTTATACTTTTTTGAGAAAGTTTTTTAGTAACTCTATAATCTCTTTTCATTATTTTAGGTGTGTTTTTTAATGTTTTCTTTATATTCTTTCCTTTCAGATTTGTAGACGTTTTCTTTATTTTTATATCTTGTAATTTTGTTTTTATTTTTTCTGCTGTTTCTTTAATATTGTCTTTTGTTTCTATTGCTGATTTTTTTCCATATTGGTTAAATTTTTCTATACCTGTTCTTGATATTCTTTCTGTTGTTTGACTTATTTGATTTGCACCATATTCGGTTGGAGAATTATTTTCTGTATTGTCAGTATAATCATCTTTAGATTTTAAATTTACAATGTTATCTTTTACTCTTTCAGAATATATTTTTGCTTTATCAAGTTTCTTTATTTTTATATTGCTTTTCTCCTTTGTCTTTATATCTGCCAAAATACCACCTCCCAAGCTCTTTTAAATTATTCTTTTTGCAATAATTACTAATCTTGCATTTTTACTTGAATAATCACAAGTTGATAGTGTTAAAAGTGTATCTCCATAAACGGCTGTATTTTCTATATCAAAAAAAGAGAGTTCTTTACATTGATTTACAAATGTATTGAACTCATTTTCATTACTTGTACTTATAAAATTATAATATTTAAAACCTGTATAGGCATTTGTTGTAAATATAGACATAATTTCGTATTCTCTTTTTTCTTCTAATGTATATAGTTTTATAATTTTATGACTATTATAATATTCTTCTTTTCGGTAATTTTCTAATTCTCCAAACATTTTAGAATTATTTATATGATGACCATAAATTATTAAATTATCACTTGTGTTTGTATCACAATTTTCTGCTAAATATGGTGTTCCTAAATAAGAATATTGCTTATAGAAATTTTTTCTTAAATAGTAATTTGGACTGTTTTTTGTTTGCATTACAGGATAATCAATATTAGAATTATCTATTCTAATCCACCCTATAATATCACTATTTATTTCATATAATTTTTGCATATTAATATCATTTTTTTCTATTTCTAAATTATTATTATCATCATTATTTTCTTCTGCAATATCTTTTATATTTTCAAAAATTTCTTCTTGTTTATTATCTTCCTGTAAATTTTTACACAAAAAATAACTACTAATAAGCATTATAGCTATTAGTAGCAATATAATTATATATTTAATTAGCTTTTTTATTTTTAATTCCTCCAATTCATAATTTAATCATATTTTTGTTCTTCTATTTTTGTCGTCATTAGTTTATACAATTCCGTATCTTTTGGAAACTGATTTTTAAATGGAACAAGCGAGTTTCTAACTCTAATTAGTCCCTCGCCAATATCAACATTTGTTATATATACTTTTTCCATTTCTGATATACTAAGAAATTTTGCTAGTTTTTCTCTATCTGTTGCTGATTGATTAAGCATTATAATCAATTCACTATTTGATAGCATAGTGCTAGGTTTTTCTTTACTTAAAATTTCTTGGATATTTTGAGTAATTCCGTGTTGCACAACCTCCGATATTTTCTTATTCTTTTCCATAGTGCATATACAAAGTTTGTTGTATAATCATATTTAAAAAGTAGATATATTTCATCTATAAAAATATATGTCCTTTTACCACTTTTTCTATTTTTAGATATTCTATTTAAAAAACTATCAAGGATAACTAACATTCCAATAGGCATTAATTGTTCTCCTAAATCAATTATATCGTAGCATATTAATCTATTTGTAGTTTCTACATTTGTTTGCTTTGAAAATGTATTTAAACTACCTTTAGTAAATAATTCTAGTGCTAGTGCTATATCTTTTGCCTCTTGTTCTTCTTGTTTTAATAAAACATCTCTAAAATCATTTAATGTTGGTGGCGTACCTTGATAATTTCCTTGTTCAAAATATTTATATACTTCCGTAGTACATCTATCAATTATAGCTTCTTGATTTGGTGTAATATTTTTCATTATTTGCTCACATAAAGATAATATAAATTCTGATTTGGCAACTACTGGTTTGTTTTCATCATAATCTTTATTCAAATCTAAAGCATTTATATGATTATCTGAAGTTGCTGATATTTTAATAGCCTCTCCACCAAGTGCTTGAATAAGAGGTTTGTATTCTGCCTCTGGATCTATAACTATAATATCTGCTTCTGGATCTCTTAAAGCTATTGAGGTTATTTCTTGTTTTGCAGTAAAGGATTTTCCACTACCACTTACACCTAATATAAAGGAATTTCCATTTTGTAATTGTTTTCTGTCTATTAAAATCATATTTTTAGATATTATATTCTTGCCATAATAAACTCCTTGTGTATCTTGTATTTCTTGAACTTTAAAAGGCATAAATACTGCTAAACTCTCTGTTGTTAAAGTTCTTTTTGTGTTTATTCTTTTTACACCAGAAGGCATAACTGTATTTAATCCATCTAATTGCTGAAATTTCAATGTAGCTAATTGACACATATGTTTACCTGCTGTTGTAATTAAACTTTCCGTATCACTATCTAATTCTTCTTTTGAATCAGCCGTATGCACTAATGTTATAGTTGATAAGAACATTCTTTGGTCTCGTGTAATTAAATCGTCCAAAAATTCTTTACTTTCTTCCCTCTGTCTTTCCATATCGTATGGAATAACTGCTGAAAAATTATTATTTTCATTTTGTCGCCTTTGCCAGTTTGCAATATTTGTTTCTACTCCTAATCTAACCCTTTCTGCTTTCTTTATTGCTTCCTCCATTGGTACAGGCTTTATATCAATAGATAACATCATATTTTTATTCAAGTCAGTTAATTCAGATATAATATTATCTCTTATAAAAGTTGCATATTCTTTTAGATATAGCACTCGTCCATATCTATCTCCCATCTTGAAATAATCAGATTTAAACTCAAATGTATTTGGGCAAATATAATCTTTAAAACTATGTCCTTTTCTCATACATTGTTTTATATCAAATTTATATAAATCTTCTTCTCCTACCCTAAAGAAATCATAAAAAATTCTTAATCTTTCATTTATATCTAATCCACTAAATTTTGAATTTAATTTCGCAAAATTGTTTGTAAGTTCTGTGCCTGTTCTTGAAAAATAGTTTCTTGCCTCACTAATATTTTTCTTATCTATTGATATTGTTAATATTTTTTCTTGAATTATTCCATTTGAATCGACTGAGTTTTTTGCAAGTATTTCATTATATTCTTTTCGATATTTTGATAGATTATCATTTCCAAGTTCCAGTCTCATTTTTGTATCATAGTCTATTTTATTAAGTTTTCTATTTATAATTGTTAATTTCGGATATGAACCTGCATCTAATAAATTCAAAATTGAACTGTAATCTAAAAACATAGCCTCTTTATCATCTTGTCCTGCTACTGCATAATTTACATCAGTAAATTTAAACGATTTTGAGTATTTATTTCTTCCTATTTCAAAAATTCCATCCTCATATATTGCTTTTATTGGAATTGCTTGTTGCACACTTCTAGGCACTTTTACTCTTTCTTTGTTTCTTTTTAGAATTATCAATTTTCATTCCCTCCATTTCTAATTTCTTAAATTCATCTTTTAATAACTCATCATAAAAGTTTTCTGGTTTGAAAAATAGAACATTTGGCATTAATATCTCTGACTTTATCCAAGCAACTACAAATTCTTCTGCATACATTCCGTTATATTTGACAAATCCTAATATTCCAAAAGGTAATGCTCCGAAGAATACAAATCCAAGATAATGTTTCTAGTCCTAAATGTTCTTTTAATAAAAAATATAGTAAAACAGCTACTGCACAAGCAATGGTAGAAAAAAAGAACTGTCTCATTGACAGTCCAAAAAATATTGTTTCACTATAATCTCGTATTTCCTTATTAACTTTAATTTCCATCTATCTTGCCTCCTTATTTTTTCTCTTTACTTTTTGCTTTTCTTCTTTAATCATTTGTTCAATCAAAATAAGTTTCTTATTTTCTCTTTCAAAATCTTTTTCAAAGCCTTGCTTTGCTTTTCCTAAAGAATAATTACTTGAATAGCACATTATATTATGATTAATCATATCTTTCATTTCGTTTAAAAGGTCGATTTTACTAATGTCATTTTCATCTTTACTTAAAATTAAATCTATTACTTTTTCTGTATATTCTTGATAACCATAAAGCATATAATATTTTTCTGTATATCTAATATATTCTGCCATAGCTTTTAATTGTTTTATTGAGGGATTTATTATTTCTTTGCTATCTTCATCTGTAAATAATCTTTCTATTGATTCAACCCTTGTAAATACTGTTCCCTCATTTGCTTCATAGTCATAGTTAATTATAGCCATTTGCAATTCTTCAACTTCTTTATCACTTAATTCATAAGATTTAATGATTTTACTTAATTCTCTTCGCATATCTTCCTGAACTGAATTTCTAATAAAATCAAACTCTAATTCATTAGTCATTATATTGTTGTTAATTGTACCCTCATTAAATCGCACAATATATCTGTCGTCATAAATGTCTTTACCTTTTATAAATCCTAAAACATCTACTACTTCTCCATTATGTCGTGTTTCAGATGCTATTTTTGTATTAAATCGTGCCTGTTTATTATTGTATTTTTCATAATTACTATTAAATTTCTCATAATCTTTTAAATCATTTTCATCTATTAATCCCATAATGTTTTATTACCTCCTTTTCTTTATTATTTTCATCAACATTAATTACCTATTATAATCCCATCATTTCTCTAACTATTCTGTCGCTAGCTTTTATTGTTCCTACTAACACTAGCATATTGAATGCTAATTCTCCAACATAGCTCCATACTTGATTTATTGCCTCTGCTGAAGTATCAATAGCAGGTGGAGAACTTGCAAATAGTGAAAATATAATGCAAGCTAAAATTATAATTGCACCTTCTAAACAAACTGCTGAATAACTTTTTACGAAACTTTTTCCAACATTTTGTGATGGTTCGCCTGCAAATGTTGATAATGGAATAGGTGCTATTGCAGTATATAAATATAATTTGAAAAATCTACCATAAACGGTTAATATCATAATAAATGATAGAATTGTTACTACAAGTCCTCCGTATTAAAGTAACTGCCCAAAGAGGTATGCTTTCAAAAAAGCCACAAGACTCAATAGCAGTTATCATTTCCTGTGGTAAAGTTGTTTGTGTTGCCTCTCCTAGTCCTGCCGTATCCATTATAGTTTGTGCAACTCCTTGTATAATTTGGAAAATTGACAGCATTAGTTCTAGTCCGTGTGTTATGAGTAGTTTAGCGAGGGCAAATCGCACAAACAACTTCAAAACCGATTCTGGTTTTTTTACTTCTGCAAAACTTCCGACAGGTTTTTACAACTCCTACCAGGAAGAATATTACTAATAAAGCTAATCCAATGGCTTGAATTGCTCCGATTTATATTTACAATTACTTCCCAAATTGTTCCGATCTTTGAATGTTTCTGGACTTTGTGTAATAAGACTCCATATTTCATTTAGCTTTTCATTCCAAGTGCCTAGTGCATTTTCCAAATTTCCTACTACCCAATTTGCCATCTCTTCGCCTCCTTTAATTAAAATAAGGCAAATTTACTCTAAAACTTGCCTTTTACCAATATTTATTATCCTCCTGTAATTAAATCTAGTATTTGTTTTGAAAATGTTATTATTATTCCTCCTGCGACAGTTAGGAATCCATTTGCTCTTTGACTGGCATCGTGACTTTTTAATGCTAAACCTACTTGCACAATTCCCCAACCAAGTAAAATCATTCCTATCGCTTTGATTACTCCAAAAATAAAAGTTGATAAATTATTAATTACTGTTAAAGGATCTTCTGTTGCAAAAACATTGCTTGCTTGTCCAATAAATAAAGCTATTACTGTAAATAATATTAAACTTGTTCTTTTTAAAACTTTAATTAAAATCTTTTTATTCATTATCTTTTTTATTTTTTTCATTCTCTAATTCCTCCATATAAATATAATTTTCAATATCTTCTTCAGATAAAATTTCAAAATCAATATTCTCATCTATTTCTTCTGTATATTTAATATCTTTAATCTTTTGTATTTCTTCAAATGTCAATTCTGTTATTATTCCAGAATTTTTATCTACTTTTCCGTATTCATATACTTTTCCTTTTCCATCAACTGTATATTGAACATTAGGGTGTTTTAAAATATCATATTTATAATCAATAACAGGTTTTTCTCCCCTAATTAATAAAATTGCCTTATCATTATCAAGCATTCTTACTTCATCTGCCATTAGTAGCTCTCTTCCTGTTTGTTGATAATTAGTAGAGTAGCTTCCACTATGACCTGTGCTTTTTCCATAGGTGTTTAAATCAATACTTTCCTTTCCGTAGAAGTTCAGAAACCATTTTATGAGTAGATTGTTCATTCCCTCCGTAAATAAAGAAATTCATCGCAGTTTCCGACTATACTTTCCCATTGTTTCTCAAATAAACTTTTTAGTTGTGAAATATTTTGTATAATAATCGAAACAAACACATTTCTTGAACGCATTACACTTAAAATTTTCTCAAAATCATCTGGTAAAGCTACATTTGCAAATTCATCCATTAGAAAGTGAATTGGTATTGGTAATGCACCTTTGTATTTGTTATCTGCTCTATAAAAAGCATTTTGAAAAATTTGTGTATATAAAATGCTTACAAGAAAATTATAAGACGTATGTGTATCAGGAATTACTGCAAATATTGCTATCTTTTCTTCTCCTAATTTGTCTAATTCCATTTCATCTGTCATTGTTAAGCTTGCAATTTCATCTATATTAAACTTTTCAAGTTTAGATGATAATGTTACTTGTATCGATTTTAGTGTTCTTCCTGCTCCAGAGTGATAATCTTTATAATATTTAACAGCTATATGGTTTGGATTTTTATATTCAAGCCTTTTAAATAAAATATCTAATGGACTTTCATAATCTTCATCATCTTCTTTTACTTTTCCAGCCCTCAGCATTTCTCCAACCATTGCAAAATTTTGTTCTTCTTCTGGAGCTTCGTATTTTAAATAGAAGATTAATGCAGATAGTAGCATTTGAGCTGCAATATCCCAGAATGGATCAGAACTTGCTCCACTACCTTTTGGCGTTGCACTTTTAAATAAATTTGCAACTAATTTTTGAACATCATTATCATCTTGAATGTATTTAAAAGGGTTATAACAATGGCTCAATTTCGGAGTTACTAAATCTAAAATTTTAACCTTATATCCTTCTTTTTCTAATAAATGACCTGTATCTCGAACAATCTCTCCTTTGGGATCTAAAATTACATAGCAACAATTACATTGCATAATATTCGGCTTACCATAAAACCTTGTTTTACCTGCACCACTTCCGACCACAAACTAAAGTGTTTAAGTTTCTTCTATGATATTTAGCTTTTAAACCTATATTTACATTTTGAGTTAAAATTTTGTTTTGGCTTTTAGGTTTTTGCATATATTTTTTATTAATTTTCTTTGCTACACCCCAAATAGCAGAGCCATATTCTTTTCCTTTTCTATAATTTCTTCTAGTAGATTTATAAATTCCTATTCCTAAAATATAAGCAACTAAAAAAATAAAGACAGTTTTTAAACTATCTTTACAAATTTCTATATTAAATGGTTTATTTAATTTCTTTGGTAATTCTTCTATTATTTCAACTAATCCACCACTTATATATGGAGCAATTAATAATGCAAACCAAATGACTATTATTCCACCAAAACAATATAATACCATATTTGATTTATCTTTCATCTTTATTTTTATCCTTTTTAAATAATGTTTTCTTTTTAGTTGGGGCATCTAAAACTTTCTCTAAAATTTCATCTATAAAGTCTTTATCTTTATTTTCTTCTATTAAGGTAGTTCTTTTCTCAAATAAAATATTGGCTATTGCTTTATGCTCATATTTATCTAATTCTAACACTCTTTTTTCTTCACTCATTTTATCACTACCTTTCTGGATTAGATTTATTTTTTTCTTTATTACTTCTGCTAAAATAATCACTCATTCTCCCATTTATTTCTTCAAAATTTTTTCTTATTTTTTCTATTTCTGCTCTAACACCTTTTGGCTCTTTTTGATTTGTTATTTGAGATGGTAATTTTGAAAAGTCATAATTAGAAACATCAATCCCATACCTTTTACATATCATATAAGATATACAATAACTTCTAAAACTTTTTATATCACTATTTTCAATATTGCTCATTTCTATGTTTGCCATTTCTTGTGATAAGGTTTGAAATAGTAATTCTCTATCCATACCTTTACAGACATATAATATATTTTCATCTTTATTATACTCAGAGCCTATTGTCCCATTAGGTAAAGTTTCAACTGCTTTTCTAGGAACTGTGCAACCGTCTAAAAGTGCCTCTAATAACTTTCTATCTCCATAATTAATTGTTTCATCTGGTATTGAGGCATTTGTTTGCCTTATATCATAAACCATTTTTGGATTGAAATATCTTTTGTTATTACTTTCATAAGGCTCTAATATTTTTATTCCTTTTGCATTTTCCTTTAATTCAATTCCTTTTTCTTCCCAAGATTTTTTATCTTTAATTTGTGTACTCTCTGGTGCTTTTTCTAAAATAACTAGGCAATTTCCAACAGAATGTTTTGAAAATCTACTTTGTATATCTAAATATTCTTGAAATTTTGTACCATCATTACTAACTATTGTCGCCATTCTGTCCATAGTATCATAAATTTCTTGTCTATCTTTATTTTGTTGTTCTTTCCAATTATTCTGATTTCTTGTATTATAGTTACTATAATTTCTATTTGTAGAATAATTGTTTGTACCTAAAATATCGTCTATTTCACTCACTTTACTTGCTCCTTCCTTTTGATTTCTTTTTTGATTTTTTAGATGTATTATCTAAATGCTTTGGCTCTTTGTATCTTTTACCTTTTGATTTAGTTTCCTTTTCTTTGTATCTTTTTCCGTTTTTTTCTTTAGTTTTTGCTCTTATAATATCTGCTTGAATTTCTGGAGAAGTTGTTTCTTGTTCTTTAGCTTTAAGTTCTTGTTCAATCTCTTTTAATTCTTTTCTAACTGATTGTTTTTCATCTTTAAAATTCTCCACTTTGTCTTCTGATTTGGTATCTGAGGAAATCTCTGACAGATTCTTTTTCTCCGTTTCTTTTGTATTATTACTGGGAATATCTTTTTGTTTTTCCTTATCTTTAGGCATAATATCATCTATAAATTGTTCTTCTTCACTTTTTGGCTTTTCTTCAATATTTATATTAACTTTATCTTGTTTTGACTTTTCATATTCCTCTTTAATAGTTGCAACATCTTTAAAGTTAAATCTTTCAGATATTCTATTCAATTTTGCTCCATCTTCTTCTCTAACCATAATATCTACCATACCATCAATTTTGTTATTTCTTTTATTAGCTAAGGCACAATATAAAATTCCATATTTTTTTGCCTCTTGTGAAAATTTCTTTAAATCTTCTGCTTTTATAGTAAAAATATCTAATGACTTTCCAGATTTAAGCATATTCGTTAATCTTGTCTTTCCTTTAGTTTGTGTTCTTTCTTTAGACATTGCGATTAATGCCATAGCAATATTTTTTGCTCCAGTTCCTGATATTCTTAAAACAGTTTCTACACCTTCTAAATAGATTTTAACAAGTTCATCTGCTGATTCTGATGTATTCATTTTTCTATTTCTCCTTTCCTTCTGATTTTTTCTTCCTTTTCTTCTCTTTGTAACTCTTTCATATCATCTTTTATCTTTTGACTTTGATTTTCAATTTTTTCTGAATATACCACCTCACTTTTTAAATATTTAATCTTGTCTGATAAATCTAAAATTTCATCACATAGTTTTTGTCTTACTTCAATATTTTCTTCTTTCTGCCTTTTTCTTCGTAAAGTATTTCTTGCTTTCATCTGTTTTTTTAATTCATCTTGGACAAGATTTTTATATAAAAAAAGATCCTTTGTAGTTTTAATTTTATTTCTACAAAGGAATCTAATTTCATTTGATATTTCTTTCATCTTTTTTGCATCTTCTTTCATTTTAGGTGTCATTTTATATCGTGTATTCTTATTTTTAGGAAATACTTTTAAAAGATAACAATAATGCAAATATAATCTATATAGACTACCTCTATCAATTTTTAATTGATTACGTATTTTTCCAACATATCTTTTTTTAGGTCTATATTTTTCAATTAAATATGCGTTTTTTGTTTCTGAACTCATTATTCTTTCAGTAATATTTTCTATGCTATATTCAATTCCAAAACTTCTTTCAATTCGTATGTTTCTTTTATATGGAGGTCTTACTAAACTAATTTTATTTGCTCTTATTGTAATTGTGTAACCCATTTTTTCCAATATTGATTTAAAATTATTATATGAATAGGCTTGTTTAATTGCAAAATCTACATCATCTTTTGTTGTTGTATAATAGTCTGATTTTTGAATATATGAATTTCTATATTTTGTATAATCAATTTTTCCACATTTCTTTTCTTCTAAAACACTCAAACCATATTCTTTGCATAAAGTATCTGATATTTCTCTCATAAGTGCATAATTTTCTATTGTATTTCTATATTTTTCTCCGTCTACAAATGAAACAGAATTTACCACAAAATGATTATGGTAATGTTTTGTATTTAGATGTGTTGAAACTAAAACTTCATATTTATCTCCCCACAATTCTTCTGCAAGTTTAATACCTATTTCGTGTGCCTGTTTTGCTGTAACTTCTCCCTCTGCAAAAGACTGAAAACCGTGAAATGCTAAAATACCTTTTTCTTTGCCAAAATGTTTTTTAGTTAAAATCATTTCTTTTAATGCAGTATCTGCATTGCAATTTACACCTGTAACATAGAATTGTTTTTCTGTCTTAAAATTAGCTTTTGCATATTCTATTGTATTGTGCAAACTTTTATATAAATCTGTTTCATAATTCTTGTTTTTGGTTTTTTCAATATCACTTGTATATTTTATAACTTTATCTAACCTATTTTCTACTTTCCATATACTCGTAGTTGCCATTACAGATATTTTTCCTTAATTGCCATTCTAAATTTTCGCCATTCCGATATTTCTTCATTAAATTTTCTTTCATCTATAAAGTTTTTATGATATAGTAATCTTTCTAGCTCACTTAAAGTTCTTAAAAACTTTCCCATTTGTGTTAGTGTTAAATCATAAAATTCTTGGTCTGGCTTTTCTTTTATTTCTGCTCCGTAAAGCACAATCTCTAATAAAAGTAGAAAATTGTTTTCCAGTTTTTTTAGCACGTTTTTTTATCTTGTTTCTTTCTTCAAAATTCATTCTTATTGGAACAATAATATCTCTTGGATCTTCTTTCATTTCTTGCTCCTTTCATTTAATTTCTTTGGGGATTGGGGTTTCCCCATAGTTTAACATTTGTGTATATACAAATGTGTTGCTTGTTAGGACATAAAATTTATTTCATAAATATCCTACTTTGCTCAAATATTTGCTTTTTTTATGACTTTTTTTGCTACATCTTTTACTATTCTGAAAACAAATCTTCATTATCTATTCTTATGCAATTCCCACATTTATCACAAACAACTTCTAAATATTCTTTTGGCAAATCATCTTCAATTCCATCTTCGTTTTCTGTTAAATCTGATTCATTTTCTTTAGTAAGAAAAAATCTATTTTGTTCATAAAAATCATCATAATCTTTTAGATTTTCATTACCATTTTCATCTGTAATTTTTAAGATTCCAATACACATTTCATTGTTTTTTGTATCTTTTCTAATAAAGAAATTTTTATCTTTTAGAAAAGCTTTTTCAAGTAATTTTATCATTGCCTCTGAATGATTTTTTGCATTTAATTTGATTTCCATTTCGTTTGTTTTTCTTATTATAAAATTATATTTTTTCATTCTTATCTAGTCCTTTCTTTAATTAAATTTTGATTTTTTATTATAGGTTTTATTCCTAATAAATCACATAAATATTCATTATAATCTTTTCCGTTTTTTAGGAGGTCTATCTATAATTTCATACTTATCTGACATAACTGTTTTTAAAGCATTTGTTGCATTTCTACCTGCCTCATCATTATCTAAACATAGATAAATCTTTGTTACTTCTGGATGTTTTTCTAAATAATTTGAAATAGCAACTGGTACTTTACTTTGTTCAATTATTTTAGCAGGTTGATATACACCTGCTAGAGAAATTAATGTTTTATCTTCCCAATTTTGTCCATATAATTTAAAAAGGGTTGCATAAGATAAAGCATCTATTGCACCCTCAAATATAAAAATTTTATCTGTTTTTTTATTACTTTCTAGTTTAAAAGAATATTGTTTACTACTTCCTGTTGCATCACTTTTAAATTTACTTTCATTAGTTGCTCTACAACCTGCATACCTTGCATTTCCCATTTCATCATATCCAACAAATACTGCATTATGATAATGCTTTTCTTCATAAATTAAATGTTTTTCTATACATTTTTGTATAATTTCATTATCAATTCCTCTTGAATTTAGATATTGTTTTATTCTATTTGTATTGTCATTTTTTTCTGGTAAAATTAGAGTTGCATTATTTCTTTTTTCAGCTTGTGGGATATAAACAGGTATTCTTCCATTCATCTTTTTTATAATGTATTCTATCGATTCTGGAAATTTATAACCTAACATTTTTTCTACATAGTCAACTGCATTTTTTCCACCAAAACCTCCATTAAAATAGTTCCAATATCCGTTTGATATTTTTAAACTGCTATGAGTTTTGGTCGAATATTGTGTTCTACTATCTCTAACTAATTCATTAGGCTCATAATTTTTAAAATAGGTTAATAAGTCTATTTTTTTAATTTCTTTAACCATTTCTGGTGGAATATATTTTCCCATATTTTATTACCTACTTTCTCTATTTTTTGATTTCTTTTGTTTTATTACTTCATCTTTATATTCTCTAAATTCAGTATCTTTATAATCTTGATAGTCTAAAACATATTCTTCATTTGAATATTTTTCTCTAGCAATATCTATTGCTTCTTCTAGTGAATTTGCCTCAACTTTTACAACTTTTTGTAAAATTTCTTCTATTTCAATTTCATATACTTTATTCATATTATCATCTCACTTTCTCTCTTTTTTTCATAAATTCTTTATCCAAATCATCGACAATATCTCTTACAATATCGGTCATTTTATCAAGCATACTTGTTTCTATATTCATATATTTGTTATACATTTTATCTAATGGTTTTTCTGTATTTAATAGTGCTTTTATTTCATTTCTGCCTAAAATAAGACCTTCTAAAATTGACACTGTTTCTTCTTTAAAAGTTGTTTCATAAGATTTATCTATAATTTCTTCTTTTGTAAAATTTTTTACTAAATTTTGTTTATATTCGCTAAATTCTTGTTCAATTTTTGCCATCAAAACATCTTTTATTTGGTCATAATTCATAATATAAAATACCTCCTATTCTATTTATTTTTGTGTTCATAATAAATATTTCTTGTTTCAAATTCTTTTGCATATTTAGGTTTTAATTTAATATTTATGATGTGATTTTCTGCATAATTTCCTAAACAATTTTTGTGTATTTTTATATCATTTTCAAATTCATAATAAGCATCTCCATTGGTTATATATTTATTACATTGAAAGCATTTACCACAACTTAATTCTTTTAAATTTTTAGTAATTAGTAATATCTGATTAGCAAATTTTTCTGCATCATTTATAGATAAAAAGCTATGGCTAAATTTACTATCAGTAAAACCTTTTAACTTTAAATATATATCTCTACCCATTATTTCTGAGCCAATTTCCCATTCACTCATTCTTGACATTATATTTCCTCCTTATTTTTTTGCATAAAAAAAGAGATATTAGTTTTTATTTAATATCTCTTGATTTTTTTATTATTTTTAATTATTTAGATAACTTGTAATTTGTATTATTGATTTACTGCATCTACAATAATATCTATTGCATTGCTTACAAAACTTATTTTTCTCTGACTAAATATTTCTCCATTATGAGATAGTGTAACAATTGCTACTGCAATTTGATTTTCTTTCGTATAATTAGAATCTCCCATTAGTGTAGTCCATTCAATTTTAATATCATCTTTAGTTATTTCTTGTTCATAATTTATTTCATATTGAAGTTCTTTAGTGAATGATGTATTTGAACTTGATTTTACAATAATTGTATTATTTTTTTTATAAATTTTTATTGTATAAAACACTTTTTCCTCATCTGAACTAACATAGTATTCATTCGGAGATACTGTTTCCTCATAAATTAGATTATCCTCATTTATATTTTTGTATTTCATATATTTATTAAAAATAATAAATAAAACAACACTAATTATAACAATTAAAACTACCAATCCCATTATTAAAATTCTTTTCTTCATATTTTTTCTCACTTTCAAATTACTATAAATCTCGCAAATCACAAAATTGTAATTTGTTGCCCTCTTTATAATTTTGATATCCAATTATTTTATCATCAAATGTTAGAAATGTTTTATCTTTGATATTTTTCTTTTTGTCTTATAACATAATTACTAATATTTTTATCATAATCTGGATATAAATAATTTAAACATTGTGCCACTTCTTTTGATACCATTCTAAAAATTCCCATACATAATTCTAAAGATTTCCACATTTCTGTATATGACCCCATATTATATGTAGCAAGAATTTTCTTCCATAATTCAGGTGAAATATATCGTTCTAAAAATTTATAGTTTTTTCCTAGACTAAAACTATAACCTTGCTCTATTCCAACCTTCCATGAAATCATTCGCAGTAATTCCATACGCACAATATTATTTAAATGGTCGATTGCAAATAAAATTTCCTTTCGACATAATCCTTTCACTACATATGTTACAGTATTCCAAAATTCATTACAGCAATCATCAAAAGAACGTGCTGTCGGATGTTCTATATAATAATCTTCATCTGTAGGTACTGGTATATTAGTAACACGATTATCCTTATCTAATAATAATTTTACTAATTTATCCCAAGTAAAATATTCATCTAAAACTTCTAATGGCAATAATGTCAAATCTATTTTAACTCCGTCCCAAAATAACATAAGATATGAATACCCTTTTTCTTCTTTTGGAAACAATTCCATATCCTCGGGTTTTTGCATAATAAGTCTCTCTCCAAAAACATTAAGCCACTCATCACTATTAATAAAACTCTGCATGTCTGTGACAAAAAAAGTAATATCATAATCTTGAAAATCATCTGGTATAATATTAATATTTGTTCTTGAACCTTCTAAAGTAACCACCCTAATTCTATCATCTGCTTTAGCAAAATTAAGTATAGTATCATATATTTGTTTCTCTGTTCTCATTTTCATATCAACTCACTTTTAAAATTATTATTACTTATATTATAACAGAAAAAAGTAAATTTTCTATTGCCTTAGATTTACCTTAAACATAAAATTATTCTTTAAATTTAACCTTGTATCTATTTTATATTTTTTCCTTTTTGGATTTCCATCAATCCTATAAATGCTATTATTTTTAATATCATAGCTTACAGACCAAATTGTATTAGCATCCTTTCTCTATCATAATCACATCTAAACAGTACAAAAATCTTTTTGATTTCTAAATACTTATCCATATCATCAACTACTTAACAAATTGTAATTTAGCGAATAGTAACTTAATTTTCTTTTTTATTAAACATATGGCGTACTTTATCTATTCGATTATTTGGTCTGCGTGATTGAATAACTGGTTCACAAGTAGCAATTTGATAATCTTTTAATTCTGTCAAAAAAACTGCTTGCCCATTTGTATATAGAGTTAAAGTATTACGATATTCATTAATACAACGTGCAGGAATATGTCCTGTAAAAATAACTTCATCATTTTTTGATTGACTTGTTTCAATTATTGCACAATGTTTTTGTGCATCATTATATGCACGAGAAAAGTATTCCTGTGGTGTAAAAAGTATAAACGAAAGATATGGCTCTAATAATTGCGTTCCCGCTTTTTTCAATGTTTGTTCAAGTACAATTGGGGCAAGAAAGCGAAAATCCGAGGGAGTACTAACAGGGCTATAATAAACACCATATTCAAAACATATTTTACAATCTGTCACTTTCCAACCATACAATCCTTGCTCCAGTCCATAATTAATACCTTCTCTTACTGCATTTTGGAAACTTTGATTTAAATAACCGAGTGAAACTTTGCTTTCGTACTGTATTCCACTGCCAATTGGAAGTGGAGTTATTGATAATCCAATTGATGCCCAAAATGGATTTGGTGGTACTTCAATATGAATAGTATAATCTGCCTTTTGTAATGGCTTTTCCAAATAAATTACGGTTGGATCTTCGATTCTTATGTTTATGTGATATTTTTCAATCAACAGAGAACAGATAACTTCTAACTGCACTGTTCCTAAAAAAGAAATGATGATTTCATGTGTTATCGTATCAACATAATAACGTAAAAGAGGATCAGTATCTGCAATTTCTGTAAGAGCATCCAATAATTTTTCTCTCTCTTCTATTTTTATCGGTTCAATTCTTGTTCGTAGTATTGGTACAGTCTTGTCATTCCATACATTGCATGGCAAAA
>CASEEU010000034.1 GCA_949287075.1 uncultured Eubacteriales bacterium
AAAGGATTTTATAAGAATTTCGAATTCTTGTATTATTAATATACAACAAGTATCATGTTTTGACACCAGTATACTTGGTACCATTTTAGTAAAACTAAAAGACAATACCCAAGAAACCGTTTCTAAAAGAAATGTTTCACGTATCATGAAACTATTAAAAGAAAGGGGGAATTTAAAATGAAACCTATTTTTAAAAAACTATTAAAAATTCTATTAATCTTTATACTTTCCTCAATTATTCTTTATTGTACACTTACTGGAACAGCATTTTATCGTTGGTGTGACACTATAGACATTCAGTTGTTCAGTGATACTAGTCGTCTTCCCGATAGTGATAAAGTACAAAGGATTGGAGATACCGTTGAACCTTATCTTAATTTGTTAGAGGAAGAGCTTGCAAAATCACCTTATCTAAATGATGGTCAAGAACATACTGTAACAGATGGACATGTGCATACTTTAGGTGAATTCTATAACCCATTAAGCTTTGCTATATGGTCACATTTAAATATGAATCTTCATCATATTTTTACCAACTATATTCTGATATCTATCTTAATAGGAGTTGCTATCGCCATTGCTTATGCCGTGATTACAAGTAAAAAAATAAATATCATTTTAAAAATTATTATAGGATATGTTGCTATTATATTGCTTGTCCCTCAAATATTAATGTTTAGTGTTACACATAACTTATACTTTGCTACAAATTTATCAGCTGTATACTTTAACAGTGGTTTAACTTATTTTTATATTGGATACACTATTTTATTCATATTGATGTATATGATAAATTATATTGTTGGTAAAAAGATGACAAAAAAATTAAATGAAACAATTCAAGAAACAAACAAATAAATCAATAGGTGAACTTTAGAAATAGTTCACCTATTTTTAATGTATTCGTATAGAGGTCTGTCCCTTTCGTTCAATTTTTGAACGATTTGGCACGTCCCTAACGTTTCCTTCCAACAACTGCAAATCTTCCATCTTGTACATAATATGAACAAGTGGATAATGTAATTAATTGGTTTCCATAGCTTGCTGTTGCATCAATAGGATATAATGAAGCATTTTTGGCATTTTTTACGAATTGATTATATTCTTCTTCTGATTCATTATTAAGAAAAAAATAATATCGAAATACATTTTTTTCTGATTTATGATACACTCTTGACTTAAAAACTGAAATAATCTCATATTCTACATCTTCCTCTGCTGTTGTAAAACGGATAATAGGATGTTTTTGATAAAAACTTTCTTTCTCATATTTTAATAATTCTTGAAACGTCATTCCATTTCCTAAATTATGACCATAAATTAATAAATTATTACTTGGTATATTCCAATTATAATTCGCGTCTAAAAAGATAGACCCATTTTTACTTTTCTCTTTTTTATAATTATGCGTCATATAATAACTATTATCTTTTCCTTGCAATACAGGATAATTAATACTTGTATTTTCAATTTCTAGCCAACCAACAATATCTGCGTTCTGTTCTTGCAACTGCTTTACTTGCAGCATTCTCTCTGTTTCTCTATTTTTTTCTTCAGTGTTTTCTGTTAATATCGTTTCTCCATTTTCTTTTGATTCTGACTCAACATTTTCTTTCTCATTTTCTAAACTATTCTGTGTAACTTCCTTAGTATTTTCCATTCTATATATGTCTGTTGCATTTAGTAATTTACTCTGGTCTTTTGCTTCTTGTTTTAATAAAAAAAAGTTTATAATATAAATGAGAGATAAAATTATTAATATGCTTAAAAGTAAATAGATAATGACATGTATTCTTTTTTCTTTTGCTTTTGTTTTCTCTTCCATGATAAACTCCTTAAACTTGGTATATATGGATAAAATAAGGATAGACGCTTTTGCCTATCCTTTTTTATTTTTCTTTTTCATAGAAATTATGACAGTTGATGAGAATATAATTACTAATACAGCTAATCCTAAATAATTTTCTACACCTGTTTTTGGTGTTTCATCTTTTTCCTCAACTTCTGGTTTTGGTTCTTCAGGTGTCATTGCTTCTACTGTAGAAATTTTTGCATAAATGGTTGTATCTGTATTTAACGGGTCATTAAAATTAAATTCTGTTGTATACTCAGCATTTGTATAGAATCCGTCAATTTGTTGATTATCTTCTAATACAATATGCGATTTTACTAAATCAGCAGTAATTTTAGTTCCTTCATTTGCAGTAAATTTAATTTCTTGTTCATTAACCATAACAGTTACAATTACTTTTTTATCACCTGCATTTCCAGTCACTTTTT
Organism: uncultured Eubacteriales bacterium; assembly: GCA_949287075.1. Classification (GTDB taxonomy): domain Bacteria; phylum Bacillota; class Clostridia; order TANB77; family CAG-508; genus CAG-269. The sequence continues at coordinate 2,281 of CASEEU010000034.1, forward strand.
CTGGTACAGCTGTTTCAGCAACAACATTATTATATTGATCTGTTAATACAACTTTATCATCTGTTAAAACTATTTTATTTGTTGTATCTGGTGTATTGTTAATTGTAAATTCTGTCAAACTATCATTTTCAGCAATTCTTACAACATTTTCTGTTGAATCAGATGTTAAAGTACCATTCATTGTTAATGTTGGATTATTTGTTGCAGCTGCTCCCTTCGCAATTTCGATACCATTGTTAGAAGTTGTTCCATTATATCCCAAATGTAAGTCTATAATTTCAACATTACCACCATTAGCAAGAACACCACCATATTTAAATCCTGTTATAGAAACATTATTTAATATGACAGTCGCTCCATCATAAGATTGTATACCATATTTAGGTCCATTTTGTAAGTTAACATTTTTTAATGTTAATTTACCAGCTGCTAATTGCGCTGTAAACATTGTTTGATTTCCAGATGTTGACGTCCAATCACTTGAACCTGTAATTGTATACCCATTACCATCAATCGTAACTTGCTTTTGTATAACAATTGGTGCCTTTACTGTAATATTGTTTTGTAAAGTAATTGTTTCGCCATCACCAACACTAGAAATAGCACTAAGTAAAGAACTTTCATCTGTAACTGGTGTTGCTGCTTTTGTAAAATTAGGTATCAAAAAACTAATCGCAAAAACTGCTATCAAAAATATAATGAATTTTATTGTTTTGTTCATTTTTTCACCTCCACTAATTGTATTTTTACCTTTTTTTCTTTTAATTATTTACAAATTTTCTAATTAAATTTTTCCAAAAAATAAAAAATAAGACAAGAAAACATTTACATGTTTCTAGCCTTTCATTTAAACATTTTTTAATTTTTCTAATTTTTAGGAATAAAAAATTTTTCCATATTGACATTTTCCATTTCTAATAATTTTATCTTTTTATCAATTCCTCCTGCATAGCCAGTCAAATTTCCATTTTTTCCAACAACTCTATGACAAGGGATAATAATTGAAATTGGATTGTGCCCCACTGCATTCCCCACTGCTTGAGCAGACATAGATGATTTATTTAATTTTTTTGCTACTTTTTGAGAAAGCTCTCCATAAGTTGTTGTTTCTCCATAAGGTATTTCACACAAAAAATCCCACACGCATTGTCTAAACATATTTCCTTCTGGTTTTAATGATAATTCAAAAATTTCAGGTTTTTCTTGTTTAAAATATCGATTTAACCATTTTTTAGTCTTTTCGAATATAGTTAAATCATTTTTTAAAATTCCTTCTTTTTCTATTTTATCTAAATAATATTTTTGCCCTTCTATACATAATCCAATGATATTATCTCCATCACTCGCAATCAATAATTTTCCTACTGGTGAATCATAATATGTTTTATATACCATAATATTGTCTCCTTCTTTTCAATTAATCATTCCAATTTTAAAAATTCATTTTTATTATACAAATGAAAAAGATAAAAGACAAGAACTTTTATTCTTGTCTTTATATATATTAATAATTTTCAGCTTTGATTTCAAAGAATGCTTTTGGATGGCTACATACTGGACAAATTTCTGGAGCTGATTTTCCAATAACGATATGTCCACAATTTCTACATTTCCAAATTCTATCTCCATCACGACTAAATACTAATCCACCTTCAACATTTTCGATTAATTTTTTGTATCTAGCTTCATGTTCTTTTTCAATTTTTCCTACTTCTTCGAATAAGAATGCAATATGGTTGAATCCTTCTTCTCTAGCTTCTTTAGCCATTCTATCATACATATCTGTCCATTCATAGTTTTCTCCCTCAGCTGCTGCTTGTAGGTTTTCTACTGTAGATTTGACATCTCCACCTTGTAATAATTTGAACCACATTTTTGCATGTTCTTTTTCATTTTGTGCTGTTTCTTCAAATATAGCTGCAATTTGCTCATATCCTTCTTTTCTAGCTTTAGAAGCAAAATATGTATATTTATTTCTAGCTTGTGATTCTCCTGCAAAAGCCTCCATTAAATTTTTCTCTGTTTTTGTACCTGCTAAATTCATTTCCATCTTAATTCCTCCCTATTTTTTATTCTTTGATTTACAATCTTCACATATTCCATAAATCGTAATACTACTTATATCCATATTGTTTCCTATTTGTTTTAATAATTCTTCTGAAATTTCGTCTTTATTAAAATCATCATAGAAATCAAATATGTTCCCACATTTCTCACAAATTGCATGAGAATGTTCTTTGTATAAATAGTCATATCTGTCTGGTCCTACTGTCATATTTAATTTTTTGATTTCTCCTAATTCTACTAGGATGTTAATATTCCTATATACTGTACTTTTACTTATCTGAGGTTCTTTCTCTAACACGAAATGATAAATTTCCTCAGCTGTTGGATGTACTAGGTTTTCTTTCATAACATCTAGTATCGCTTCTCTTTGTTTGGAATAGTTGTTCATAAATCTCTCCTTAAAATTAGGAATAATTCCTAATTTCGATTTTATCATATATCTTTTTTTTGTGTTTGTCAAGAAGATTTTGTAAAGATTTTATGAATTTAATTTTATCATTTAATTTCTTTACTGATTATAACTTAAACTTATATTTATGCATACGTTCCATTATATGGATAATAAAAATAGAATCTACAATACAAAATTCCATTAATCTTGTCAAAATTCGACATCTTATGTTATAATGGTTTTTATAAAATATATTAGGAGCTGATCTTGTATGGATTTATTAAAAGAAAAAATTAAAAATGATGGTATTGTTATCAATGAAAATGTTTTAAAAGTTGATAATTTTTTAAATCATCAAGTAGATACAAAATTAATGGATTTAATCGGAAAGGAATTTGCTGACTACTTTAAATCAAAAAACATTACAAAAGTAGTTACCATTGAATCTTCTGGAATTGCCCCTGCTTATGCAGCCGCATTAAAATTGGATGTACCTTTGGTTATTTTTAAAAAGCAATCTTCTGCCATTTTAGATACAGAAACTACGATTCAAACACCAGTACATTCTTTTACAAAAAATACGGATTATGTATTAATGGCTTCCAAAAAATATCTATCTGAAAATGATAATATTCTAATTATTGATGATTTCCTTGCAAATGGACAAGCTGCACTTGGAGCTTATCGAATTCTAAAAGAAGCTGGTTCTTCTGTTGCAGGTATTGGAATTGTTATTGAAAAGTCTTTCCAAGATGGAAGAAAGAAATTAGAAGATTTAGGTTTAGATGTTTACTCTTTAGCAAGAGTTTCTAAAATTTCTTCTGATGGTATTGAATTTTTAAATTAAGAAAAAAGAACACTTAGTAAAGAAAACTATGTGTTCTTTTTTCTATACGCCTAATGTATATGGTATAGTATTTCCATCACCTTCTATTAGTTTGATTCCAGAATTTAGAGTAAATACAGGACGAAAACCATATAGATTGCTAGTTCCATGTGTACGACCACTAGAAAATATATTACATAAGGTAGTATAGTTCGCCTTGCCAGAAGTATTTACATGACGTACATATAAATTGCTATTACTAGAACCAGAGACAATATGACGAGAGGCTAACCAGTAATTAGCATTTGCTATCAATATATCTAATGTACCCATTTGATTATAATCTGTTTCATAATTTGTATCTGCATCTCTAAATGTATATAATGACAAATAACTATATTCACCCTTAAAATTTTCTGGTTCTGCATTTTTATTATTTGGGACACTTCCTACACATCTTGCGTCTGATACATATGTCGCATTTTGGTATTCTTCTGCTTTCGCATTTAATGTTGTAATTGCAGTATTGTATAAATTCATAGATGTATTAAAATCACTATCTCCTAATGTAACAACATCTACTGTATCTTCTGCTATGATTTGTACTCCATATTCTGAACTTGAATCATATAATACAACACATTTTATAACACCTTGATTTCCTACACTTGTATTTCCTGTATTGTAATATACTCTATTTCCTGCTATTAAATCTTCTACTGTTTTTGCTGTTGTTTCTTCTCCATTTGAACTATTTCTATATAATTCTTCTATTGGCACTATATATCCATTTGGTGTTTCTACACCTTCTTCTGTTACATTTTTATAATATCGATTTGCTGTATCTGAATTTGCTGTGTCTAATATACTCTTTATATCTTTCCAATCATTAATTATTCCTTTTCTTCCATTTTCTAATTCTTCTGCTATCCAATTCGATATATCTAATTGTGCCTGTTCTTTCACAGATGCAATTTCTGTTTCTCTACTTGCATCTTTTGCCCTAATTAAAATTCCATTATCCCCTGCTATTGTTGCAATAGTTACACCTGCTAAAATTAATAACACTATTATTGTAATAACCAATGCTATCAGAGTAATACCATTATTCTTTTTGTTCATTGGTTTCTCTAGTTTTCTCATTCTTTAAAATTCTCCTCTTTTTTATATCTAATATTTGCATTTTTATATTTGTAAATAGTATTTACATTTCTTTACTTTTTATTCGAATAGTGATACGAATTTTATTAAAAAAATGAAACGTTAGAATATTTTCTAACGTTCCAAAACTTTTTTCAATTCCTCATTTCTTTTTGTTTTATGTGTCGTTGTTTTAATTAATGGTTCATCTGTTAAAATCATATGCATAATATATTTATATCTTGGTAGTGTTTTATTCACTTCTTTAATTTTATTCCAGATAATTGGGAATAAATCTTCTTTTGAAATATCTCCATATTTTTCCTTTACAATTTCTTTGTTATATACAACTTCTACCGCTACTTTTATCTTGCTTTTATCTTCTTTATCTGGCATACCATATACAAATGATTCTTCTATCTCTTCATTTCGATTGATTAAAGTTTCTAATTCTTCTGGAAATACTTTTTTACCATTCTTTAAAACAATCATATCTTTTTTTCTACCTGTAATGAATAAAAATCCATCTTTATCTAAGTAGCCTAAATCTCCTGTATGGAACCAACCATCCTGTAATACTTCTTTTGTTGCTTCTTCATTTTCGTAATATCCAAGCATGACATTTGGACCTTTTACTGTAATTTCTCCAATTCCTTTTTCATCTTTATCTACAATCTTTACTTCTGTATGTTTCATTGGAATTCCCACTGAACCATATTTGGCATATTGATCATTTTCTGCTGCAATAACTGGTGATGTTTCTGTTAATCCATATCCTTGTACCATATGGATTCCAAATTCATTAAATTTTCTTTCTATTTTACTATCAAATGGTGCACCTCCTGCGATAACAAATCGCATTTTTCCACCTAATCCGTCTATGATTTGTTTAAATAGTTTTCTTCGAATATCTATATGGAATTTTAATAGAAAATTACTAATTTTGGTTGCTACTTTAATTAATTTTGTTTTTCCTTGCTTTTCAATTTCTTTTTCAATATTAGCATACATTTTGTCTACTAACAAAGGAACACCAACAAAAACAGATACTTGGTACTCTAATAAGTTTTGCTTAATATATCGCAATCCATCTGGAAATACAGTTTTTACACCATATGCTAACATGACTACCATAGCCGTTGAACCAAATATATGATGATATGGTAAAAAAGCAATATTCACATCTGTATCATAAAAGGTTTCTACAATTTGCATATCATAGACATTTGTTGCAATTCCATATTGTGATAACATAACGGCTTTAGATTTAGAGGTTGTTCCAGATGTAAATAATAAGATGCTCATTCCTTTTGAATCAACTTCATGATTAATAAATTCTTTATTTCCTGTTTCTAAAATTTCTTTTCCTTTTGCAAGTAATTGCTTAATATTTTCAAATCCATCTATCTCACTCATACAAATATATTCGTGGATATTTGTTTTTTGATTCTCTTTAATGACTTGTATTTTATCTATTAGCTTTTCATCAAAAATAATAGCATCTACTTTACTTCTGATTAATGATTCTTCTAGCTCGTTAATTTGTAAATCTTTATCTAATGGAACAGAAATAATACCACCTAATAAACAAGCTAAGTGTGAAATTGCCCAATAATATTGATTTTTTCCAATAATCGCAATTCTTTTTCTTTGTAATTCTTTAGCATATAATGCTGTTCCAAGTGCATTTATATCTTCTAATAACTGTGTATATGTTATATTTTTGTATTCTATCTTATTTCCTTCTTTTTTCTCTTTAATGGTAAAAGCTATATTCTCTGGATATAGTTTTACAGAATTGTATATAATCTCTTTAATGTTCTCAAATTTTGGAACTTCTCTTAATTGATTTTTCATATTCAAAATTCTCCTATCTGGTTTTCCAAACCAGATTAACACATTGATATAACTTTGTCAATATTGACTATCCATTTCAATCATGGTAATATATATGTATATATACTGTCTTAGGGATTTTTTTAAGATTGTGAAAATTTTATGAAATATTGTAAATGTTTTATAAAATAAAAATGAAAATAAAGGACTGAAAAAATATGAGTAATGAAATAATAAAATTGCATATTCCTAGATGGAAAGAATTACCTAATGTGGATTTATATTTAGATCAAGTTGTTACATTAGTAAACGAAACCTTATCTTCTTTCTTATCTAATCCAAATTCTGAAGAAGATACACCTATCTTGACCAAAAATATGATTAATAATTATGTAAAAAATAAGATTATAGAACCACCTATAAAGAAAAAATACAACAAAAATCACTTGGCTAAATTTTTTGTCATTTGTGTTTTAAAAGAAGTTTATAAGATGACTGATATAAAAATATTAATTCGATTAGCTTTAGAAAGTGCACCAATTGAAATCGCATATGATAATTTCTGTAAATTATTTGAAAAGGCTTTAAATTGTGTATTTAATAAAACAGATTTCATCGATAATTATTCAACAAATGACCGTAAATATTTATTAAAATCTGTTTTACTTTCTTGTGCTTATGCGATTTATACAAAAAAAGAAATAAGTGAAAATTAATTCATTTATTTCTTTTTTCACACTGGCTCTCCGTTCCGTCTTTTTGGTTCGGAGAGCTTTTACCTTTTTAGTTATTTTATTAAAAAATACTATACTCTTATTATTTTAAAACCAATGCGTGCTTTGGGCAAAAATCTGAGCATTTCCCACAACTAATACATTTTGTATAATCAATTGTAGGTGCTTGAAAATCTTCTTGACTTAATGCACCAACTGGACACACATTTACTGCTGGACATTTATGATTTTGTGGGCAATTTTCTACAATAATATTTAACTTTTTATTTTCCATAATTTGACTCCCCCTAGTTTCATTGTATTATATCTTTTTACACTTTATTACTACCAAGTTCACATTGAGTAACATGTATAACTTATTTTTTCCATACCATTACATATTCTTTTTCATTTGTTGTTTTATCTATTTCTTCTTTTGTAATTTTAAATTCTTCTCCTTTATAAAATGCAATTGCTCTTTCATTTTTCACATACACACTTAACATTAGTTCTGGATATTTTGATTTACAATATTGTATTAATTTCCTTCCTATCCCCATAGACTGTTTTTCTTTTTTGACAAATATTCCTGCAATATATGTACTAGATAATCCCACAAATCCACATATTTCTTCTTTTTCTTTATATACATATATTTTTGCTTTTAAGATTTCTTTTTTTACATCTTCAAAATGGTTATCCCAGTATTCTTCCGGAATATAGTTATGTGTTCTTTTATTTTCTTTTAACCAAATATCCATAATTTGATTTATATCTTTTTTATTTAGTTCTTCAATCATCTATATCGCCTCATTACCCTAGCTTATCTCCATTGCTTGCTTTTTTGTCTGGTGTAATTAATATAACCCCTTCTTTACTATATGTCCCTAAAACCAATACCTCTGATAGAAAGTCTGCAATTTGTTTTTTTGGAAAATTTACTACACCTAATATTTGCTTTCCTATCAATTCTTCTGGTGTATAGATATTAGTGATTTGTGCTGATGATTTCTTTATTCCAATTTCTTCTCCAAAATCAATTTCTAATTTGTAAGCTGGTTTTCTTGCTTTTTTAAATTCTTCTACTTTTAAAATTGTTCCTACCCTAATATCTAATTTCATAAAATCCTCAAAAGTTGCCATTTTATTCTCCTCCTTATATTTCCATATTTTTTAAATAATTTTTTCTTTCAAAAATATAAACTGGAACCAATTCTCTTTTATGTTTTGATGCTTTGTGTCTTTTTAAGATTTCTTTCTTTGCATTTTCCTCTGTGTTTCCTGTTTCTATCATTTCTGCAATTTGACTATACTTGATTCCCATTTTTTCTTCATCTGTTTTTCCACCTAA
>CASEEU010000035.1 GCA_949287075.1 uncultured Eubacteriales bacterium
TCCATCTGTATAATCTGATGCCATATTTGAAACATATGCTTCTAATGCATGTGTTAATACATCCATACCTGTATCTGCTGTTACTGATTTTGGTAAACTCATAACTAAGTCTGGATCTACAATTGCTACATCTGGCGTTAATTCATAATCTGCTAATGGATATTTTTTATTTTTCTCTTTATCTGTAATTACAGCAAATGATGTTACTTCTGAACCTGTACCTGATGTTGTTGGAATGGCTACCATTTGACATTTTTCACCTAATTTAGGAAATTTATAAGTACGTTTTCTAATATCCATAAATTTTAATTTTAAGCCTTCTGGGTCTGCTTCTGGATGTTCATAGAATAGCCACATTCCTTTTGCCGCATCAATTGGACTTCCTCCACCTAATGCAATAATCACATCTGGTTTGAAGGTTTTCATTGCTTCTACACCTTTCATAATTGTATCAAATGATGGATCTGATTCTACTTCACTAAAGATTTCTGAATGTACATAATGTTGTCTATTTCTTAAATGATACAAGATTTTATCTACATATCCTAATTTTACCATTCCTTGGTCTGTTACAATAAATGCTCTTTCAATATTTGGCATTTTTTCTAAATAAGCAATTGAACCTGCTTCAAAATATATTTTTTCTGGAACTTTAAACCACTGCATATTAACCCTCCTATTTGCAACTCTTTTTATATTAATCAAGTTTACTGATGATACATTGGCTGTTGTTGAGTTTCCTCCAAATGAACCACAACCTAATGTTAATGATGGCATATTGGTATTATATATATCACCAATTGCCCCATGTGTTGATGGAGAGTTTACAATAATTCTTCCTGCTTTCATTGTTTCTGAAAATTTTAAAATTGTATCTTTATTTTCAGAATGAATAACAGCTGAATGTCCTAGTCCACCAAATTCTAGTAATTTTTCTGCTAGTGATATTCCTTCATTTTCATCTTTTACAATATAGTATGTTAATACAGGACTTAATTTTTCTTTTGAAAATGGATATTCTTTTCCAACTCCTGTTTCATACACAACTAATACCTTTGTATCTTCTGGAACATCAAATCCAGCTTCTTTTGCAATTGCATAAGGATATTGTCCTGGTACATGTGATTTTAATTTATAATCTCCATTTTCTAATTTTTCAAACATGCTATTAACTAATTTTTGTTTTTCTTCTTCATTTACAAAATAGCAACCTGCTTGTTTCATTAATTTTTCAAATCTGTCATGAATTTCTTCATCTACAATGGCTGCTTGCTCTGATGCACAAATCATACCATTGTCAAATGCTTTTGACATAACCAAATCATTTACAGATGTTTCTAATTTTGCTGTTTTATCAATATAACATGGAACATTTCCAGGTCCCACACCTAATGCTGGTTTTCCACAAGAATAAGCAGATTTCACCATGCCTGTCCCACCTGTTGCTAAAATTAAATTGACATCTGGATGATTCATTAATAATCTTGTAGCCGTAATACTTGGTTTTTCGATCCATAAAATACAATTTTCTGGAGCACCTGCTTTTACAGCTGCATCTCTTAAAATTCTAGCTGCTTCTACACTACATTTTTGTGCAGATGGGTGAAAACCAAATATGATAACATTTCTCGTTTTTGCTGATATGATAGATTTAAACATGGTTGTTGATGTTGGATTTGTAACAGGTGTAACCCCTGCTATAATTCCGATTGGTTCTGCAATTTCTACATAATCATCTTCTATATTTTCATCTATAATCCCTACTGTTTTTTCATATTTAATACTATGATATATATATTCTGTTGCAAACATATTCTTTGTAATCTTATCTTCGTATATACCTCTTCCTGTTTCTTCTACTGCCATTTTTGCTAATCTCATATGATTTTCAAGACCTGCCATTGCCATTGCTTTTGTGATGTTGTTTACAGTTTCTTGGTCTAATTTTAAATATTCTTGAGACGCTACTTTTGCCTTTTCTACTAAGTCGTTAATCATTTGCTCAATTTCTTTTTCTTCATTCATGTTATCACTCATAAAAAATCCTCCATTCATAGGTTATTTTACACAAACCCATTATATATGATTGGGATGAAATGTCAATAACATATAAAATATATTTTTCAGTTTTTTTGACAAAATGTCTGAAAAATCCTGAAACTCAAATTATGCATATATTGAAAAATTATGTAAATTATGATATAGTAAATACATCGTTTAAATTAGGAGAAGATTTGATATGTCAAAGATTGAACATATGCAATTCATAAAGACTTTACATCCTCAAATTTCTAAGAAGGGAAAAATCATTGTCCTTTCAGGAATGTCTGGATCTGGAAAGACTTTTATTGCAAATTTATTAACCAAAAAATTCAATTGTGTAAATATTCCAAAATATGTAACTCGTCCATTTAGAAAAGAAGAAATAAGAGCAAAAATGAATGGAGAAGCCCCTGGCATAAGAGCTGTATTTGGGGAATTTAATGATGGAGAAAAAACAGAAATTGAGCAAGAAAACTTATCTCTACAAAGAAAAAAAGCTTTTCTAAATAAAAAATGTCCTTTAGCTTATATAAATTATGGAGAATATTACGGTTTTTCAACAGATGAAATTAATAATTATATAGAAAATGGAAAAACGGTTGTCATTATTATTAATAATATTGATCTTATTAAAGATTTAAAAAATATATATGGGAATGAATGTATATCTTGTTATATTCATAAAGAGTTGCCTAATGTTTCATATTTTGTTGAACTATCAAAACAAAGAGACTTAAATTCAGAAAGTACTAAAAAAAGATATGATAAATCAAAAAAAGATTATATTGAATTTATCAATAATAAGGACATATTTGATTATACAATACTAAATATGGAAGATGGTATAGCTACATTAGAACTTCAATTACATAAAATATTACAAACACCTCTCAAAAAAAAGAAAACAACAAATATGTATGTTCCAAAAGTTTTTGTATTTTCAGGTTCACCTGGATCAGGAAAAGATGATGCTTTGGAAATTATTTCAGTTATTGGACCTCTTCATTCTGTTATTATGCCTAAAATGACAACTCGAAAAAGAAGACCTGAAGATGGTACAGAATTAATATGTTCTAATGATGAAAAATACAATTTAGATTCATGTGATTTACAATATCAAAACTATGGAAACACCTATGGAATAGATACATCCATTTTAAAAAGAGGTTTAGAAGAAGGAATTTCATTTAGTATATCCATAAGTGATATGCCAACAATTAAACTTCTACAAAAAAAATTTCCAAACAGTGTAGTCCCTATTTATATTCAAGGTCAGAAATTTGAAGATTTTGCTAAGGCAAATCAAGATGATCAAACAGAATATATGCAAAGACATCTTTCTGGTTATCATACATCTTATCAAAGTTATTGTGAACATATAACTGACTATGCTAAAGTTGTCATAAATGATGGTGATATAACGGATTTGTCTAAACAAATTACAGGAATTATAAGTTCTTATGAAACGTCTAGAGATTTATCTGGAAATCTTTACAGAGAATACTTACAAAAAGCTCAAAAATATGTAAATTATGCACAAACACACTCTCTAGAATTAAATTAAAATAAAAAATGCAAGCATCTACTTGATACTTGCAATTTTTATTTATACAAATATTTTTGTGGATTAACTGTTTTTCCATCTATCCTAATTTCTAAATGTAAATGCGGTCCTGTTGAATTTCCTGTTGACCCCACTGCGGCTATGACATCTCCTGCTTTTACAGTATCTCCTTTTTTTACATACATTTTACTTGTATGTGCATACCAAGTTTCAACACCATTTCCATGATCTACTTTTACTAGATACCCATAAGATCCGCTATATCCTGCACTAATCACAGTACCATCAGCTACTACTTTTATATCTGTACCAGTTACCGCTGAAATATCTAATCCTGTATGCGTTGATTTTCTAATACGACTACTTACCCCATATCTCGAAGTAATTGTTCCTTCGATTGGTGTTACAGCTAATTTTATACCATGAATACTTGGTAATGCATTCCATCTTTCTTCCTCTTCTTTTTGTTGTTCTATTTCTTGTATAGCAGTTTTTACTGTTTCTTGAACCTTTTCTTTTGCAACTTCTAAATCTGATGTATTTGCTTCTTCGTCATTTTGTGTATATTTTTCTACAATACTTAAATTAATTTCTTCACTGTTATTTTCTTTTTTTATTTCATTGACTAATTCTTCTGCCTCTTTACTGGTATTTACTTTTTCAACAACATTTTCTTGTACTGCTATTTCATAATATTTATAAGTAATAGTTGTTTCTTCTTTTAATTCTTGCACTACCTCTTTCTCTTCTGTACTTTCCGTTCTACTTACTAATTTTAACTCATATTCTGGTTGTTCATTTAATTGAATATCTTCAATTGTTTTACTTGAATTCTCTGTAATTTCTTCTTTTAATGTTTCTTCTAATGCTTGTTTATCTACTACATACCCAAGTTCCTCACCAGAAATACTTACTTTATACATTGGTTTATATTTTATTAAAATAATCGCGATGATAATCCCCAAAGCTATTATTGTAATGTTAAAAAATTTTAGAAACTCTTTTGTATAATATTTTAGTTTCCTTTTTAAAATAAAATCCACTCTCCTTTATGTTTTTTTACGCGACTAAACAATATTATACTATATATTCTGCCTTTTTTCAAACTTTGTATACATAATCTTGGATAAAAAAACAAAATTATTCAGAATTTTAATTTTTCTTTTCCAGCTATATGTATTTTTTCTCTCGAATTCTCTATTTTACTTATTTTTTCTTATTTTTTCATGTACATTCAATATTAAATTTATATTTTCAGCTTTTAGTAAGAAATCCTTGACTTTTTCTATTTATTATTATATAGTATTCTCGTAGACTATATGGTAAACATATACTTTGTATTTGTTTTGTCATTGAAAGATTAGGAAGGTGATATATATGGCATTAGATTATACAATTATTGGTCAAAGAATTAAACAAGCAAGACTTGCTAAAAACTATACACAAGAAGAACTATCTGAAAAAATAGACGTTTCTGTTGCATTCTTAAGTAGAGTAGAAAGAGGAAACTCTCATATCAATCTAAAGAGATTAACACAAATTTGTAATTTATTAGATGTTTCAGAAGGTTATATTCTAAGTGGTACTTCTAGTGATTCAGAAAATTATTTATCTAAAGAATTCTCTGACTTGTTAAGTAGTTGTCCTGCACATAAGCAAAGATTAATTTATAAAATTGCAAAAATCATTGCAGAATCTGAATAAATTTGTATTGAAAACCAATATTGAAAAAATATTGGTTTTTTGTTGTATTTGCAACAGATTTTTTTAAATTTTATTCATATGATTAGTTTGAAAATGTAATTAATAATAGAATATTTCTATTATCTTTTATACAAAAGATATGCTGTTTAAATTTGATACAAATAATACCGTAATATTTTCCTTATATCGACATAATTTTACAACTTTATCAAATTATTTTCATTTCCAATTGATTATATTTTATAGATATGCTATTATATTATATGGTCAAAATGATAATAATAAATAAGGAAAATCAAATGAATCTATTGATAATGATTATTAATTATATTTCATTTTATTCTTAATTAAGGAGGGTTTTTAATATTATGAAATTTGAACAATGGGAAGGATTTGAGAAAGGTGATTGGCAAAGTGAAATCAATGTAAGAGATTTCATTCAAAAAAACTACACACCTTATGAGGGAGATTCAACATTTTTGGCTGGACCTACAGAAAAAACAAAAAAATTATGGGACGAAGTATTAGAACTTTATAAAAAAGAAAAAGCTTCTAAAGGTAGTGTATTAGATATAGACACCAAAACAATTTCTAGTGTAAATTCCTATGAGCCTGGATATATTGATAAAGATTTAGAGGAAATCGTAGGACTTCAAACTGATGCTCCATTAAAAAGAGCCATTATGCCTTATGGAGGAATTCGTATAGTAGAAAAAGCTTGTGAAGCTTATGACAGAAAAGTAGATGATGAAGTTGAAGAAATTTTCCATAATTATAGAAAAACACATAATGATGGTGTATTTAGTGTTTACACACCAGACATTAGAGCTGCTAGAAGCGCTCATCTACTTACTGGATTACCAGATGGATATGGTAGAGGAAGAATTATTGGTGATTACAGAAGAGTTGCACTTTATGGTGTTGATGTATTAATTGAAGAAAAGAAAAAAGATTTAGACATATTAAATGTGGATTGTTTAACTGAAGATGTTATTCGTGAAAGAGAAGAAATCAGTGAACAAATTAAAGCTTTAAATGAATTAAAAGCTATGGCTTCAAAATATGGTTTTGATATTTCTAGACCTGCAAACAATAGTAAAGAAGCTGTTCAATGGTTATACTTTGGTTATTTAGGTGCTGTAAAATCTCAAGATGGTGCCGCTATGAGTCTTGGTAGAACTTCTACTTTCTTAGATATTTATTTTGAAAGAGATTTAGAAAATGGATCTATCACAGAAGAAGAAGTTCAAGAAATCATGGATCATTTTGTTATGAAATTAAGATTAGTTCGTTTCTTAAGAACACCTGAATATAACGAATTATTCAGTGGTGACCCTGTATGGGTAACAGAAAGTATTGGTGGCATGGGAATTGATGGAAGAACATTAGTTACCAAAAACTCTTTTAGAATTCTTCATACTCTTGAAAACTTAGGACCAGCTCCAGAACCAAACTTAACTGTTTTATGGTCTGTAAACTTACCAGATGGATTTAAAAGATATACAACAGATTTATCTATCAGAACATCTTCTATCCAATATGAAAGTGACGATTTAATGAGAATCACATTAGGAGATGATTATGGAATTGCTTGTTGTGTTTCTCCAATGAAAATTGGTAAACAAATGCAATTCTTTGGTGCAAGAGCAAACTTAGCAAAAACTTTATTGTATGCTATCAATGGTGGTAGAGACGAAATGTCTGGAAAACAAGTTACTCCAAAATTTGCTCCAATTACTTCTGAATATTTAGATTATGATGAAGTTATGGAAAAATTTAACCAAATGATGGATTATGTAGCTAAAATCTATATTAAAGCACTAAATGCTATCCACTATATGCATGACAAATATTGTTATGAAGCAATTGAAATGGCTCTTCATGATAAAGATATTATCAGAACGATGGCTTGTGGTATTGCTGGTTTATCTGTTGTTGCTGATTCACTTTCTGCAATCAAATATGCAAAGGTAAAAGTTATCAGAGATGAAACTGGACTAGCTATTGATTATAAAATCGAAGGAGATTATCCTAAATTTGGTAATGATGATGAAAGAGTAGACAGTATTGCTGTTGACATTGTAAAAACATTTATGAATAAATTAAAAAGATATCCAACTTATAGAAATTCTAAACATACTTTATCTATTCTTACTATCACATCAAATGTCGTTTATGGAAAAGCTACAGGAAATACACCTGATGGAAGAAGAATGGGTGCCCCATTCGGACCTGGTGCCAATCCATTACATGGAAGAGATACAAACGGTGCTTTAGCTGTTATGAATTCTATTGCAAAATTACCATTTGATTCTGCAGAAGATGGAATTTCATATACATTCTCAATTACACCTAAAACATTAGGAAAAGATGAAAATACAAGAATCACCAATTTAGTAAATATGTTAGATGGATATTTCAAACAAACAGGACATCATATCAATGTAAATGTTTTCGATAGAAGTTTATTAATTGATGCTATGGAACATCCAGAAAATTATCCTCAATTAACCATTAGAGTATCTGGATATGCTGTAAACTTCACAAAATTAACAAGAGAGCAACAATTAGATGTTATTAATAGAACTATTCATGAAAAAATTTAGATAGTGAAGGGATTGAAGGACTCTCCTTTAATCCCTATTCTCTTCTAATTCATTACATTTTCAATATATATGATTATAAATATAGATTAAAAAGGAGCCATTATGGAAAACGATAAAATTACACAAAATACGGAAAAAGATTTAAGATACTACGCAAAAGTACATTCAATAGAAACTTTTGGTGCTGTTGATGGTCCAGGAATTCGCTTTGTATTATTTCTTCAAGGTTGTCATTTGCAATGCAAATATTGTCATAATCGTGATACTTGGGATATGAAAGAAGGAAAATATCAATCTGCTGATGATATTTATAAAATGATTTTAAAATATAAAAATTATATTACTCCAAATGGTGGTGTTACAGTCTCAGGTGGAGAACCTTTATTACAAGTCAAATTTTTAATTGAGCTATTTACAAAATTAAAAAAGAAAAAGATTCATACTTGTATTGATACTTCAGGAATGGTAGCTTTAACAGATGATATCAAACAATTGTTAACTTTAACAGATTTAGTTCTACTAGATATTAAACACATAGATAGTGAAAAATGCAAAGATTTAGTAGGATTTGATAATAAACTAGAATTATCATTTGCTAAATATCTAAGTGAAAATAACATTCCCATCTGGATTAGACAAGTATTAGTTCCAGGATTTACAGATGGTGAGAAAGATTTACGAAAATTAAAAGAATTTATTTCTACTCTAAATACAGTTCAAAAAGTTGAAGTTTTGCCATATCATAGTATTGGTAAATATAAATGGACAAAATTAGGTTTAAAATATGATTTAGAAGATATAAAAGATGCTACTAATGATGATGTTAAACGTGCAAAAGCAATCTTAGGAATTAGCTAAAAGGGAATTTGGGGATAAACTCATTTTCCCTTTTTAATATTATAAAAATTTAAAAAATATAGAATATAAAGCCATTACACGATTTTGTATAAGCTAAATCGTTTTATTTTTTTATATTCTATATTTTTCACTCTTATTAAATTCAAAAAAAGGGAAAATGAGTTTATCCCCAAATTCCCTTTTTTGTTACATTCCTAATAATTTTAATTCTACATTTTCCATTTTATATTTTCCATCTACTAATTTAAAATCTACTAAAGTATCTTCTAGTGTTTCTTTATTTTGTCTTAAATCAGTTGTAAAATATAATTTAATTTGTGGAATTTCTAATTGATTTTTTACAATCTCTTTAAATGTTTCTGCCATATGTTTTTCATCTTCACAGATTAATATCAATTGTGGCATTGCTGCAAATCCTGAATCACCTGGAACATAGTTTTCATAGAATTCTTTATATAATCTTATTCTTTCAACTAATTTTTTCTTCCAGTCAGGTTCTCTTCTGATAACTTCAAAAACAAATTGAATTGATTTCCCGTTTTTCGTAAGTTTAACAGCTCCACCACTTGCCTTAAATAGTTTTCCTGATACTTTAGCCGTAATTGCTGGTTTTACAATATAACTATCAAATGCTTTTACTTTTCTTAAATAAGCAATTAAAGTTTGATTTCCAGCCAATCTCTTTTTAATCATTGGCACTGGTTTTGTATTGTCAGATGGTTGCCATTTACAGTCAATTTCTTTAGAATTTAATAAATATTTTCCCATCTTTTCTAGACAATAAATTCTATAAATTCCTTTTCCCTCATCAGAAGTAAAGTAATATCTTGTTAAAATTTTAGATTTTACTAGTTGATCTAACTTGTTATTTAATTTGTCTTGTGACTTAGGGTCAATTCCTTTGATTTCTAGCATTTGATATAATTGTCTTGATGTGATAAATTCAAATTCATTTACTAAGTCTAAAATTGCAAAATGGATTTCATTAATATGTCCGATATTAATCTTATGTACGATTTGATTCATTGACACATACCCATCTTTTCCATCGAAAGTTTTAATTTCACCTTCTCTTATAGCAAATGGAGATACTTGTGCCTTGATTTCATTATCTTCTACCATTTTTGTTTTCCCCCTTATAAATTTAGAATTATCTATATTTTTAATAATAAACCTCATTATTGTTCAATCAATAATTTGACTTTTTTCTTTTCTTTATCTATTTTTTTGATATACACATTTACTTTTTGTCCATATTCATAACCTTCACTATATTCTGCCATTCCTACTAAGTTTGGTGCTAGTTCTATAAAAATACCATTTTTATTTTTCTCTGTTTCTCTGATAATACCTTTTACTTTCATACCTGTAGAGAATTTTTGAGCATTTTCTTCCCATGTTCCTAAGGTTTCTTTATATGACAAATTGACTTTTCCTGTATGTCTATCTATAGATTTTACCACAACTTTTACTTTTTGTCCAATTTTTAGCCTTTCATAAGGTGTTTTTATTCTTGCAACAGATAAATCTTCTATATGTGCTAATCCAACAATTCCTCCTCCAATTTCTATAAATGCTCCATAAGGTCTGATATTTTTTACAATTCCAGTAACTTGTTCTCCAACTTGCATTGTATTTTTTATATACTGTAAAGCTTCCTGTTGTACACTTTTTCTAGATAATAACACTGTATTATCATTTTCAATATTTTCTATTTTAAATTGCACATATTTATGTACTTTTCCTGTACATAATTTTTCGTCTGGTAAACCTTCTACTATATCTTCTACTTCACTTCTCGGAATAATTCCTTCTATTTGATTTCCTAATTGAATATGTAAATTATATCTCTCATCACAACTTTGTACGATTCCCTGTACAGTCTTATTTTCTTCTTGATATTTCTGTATCTTCTGTAAACTTAAATTTTCTACTTCTTCGTTCCAACCTTCTGGCACAAATCGAAATATATTCATTTGTTTTCTCCTTTATCTTATGTGTTTTAGCTTATTATATAGTTTCTTAAAAAATTTTTCAACCATTTTTATATTTTTATTAAAAGAACTTTGAGTTATATCTTGCTCCAAAAATTTTTTAAAATTTAATCAAAATAATTACTAATTTCTTCTAATCCCTCAAAATTTTTTTGTCTGCAAATATCATATGCAACAATTGCCACAGAATTGGACAAGTTTAAAGACCTTAAAGTTGGTCTCATGGGAATCCTAATGGTTTTATCTAAATATTCTTGTAAAATATCTTCTGGCAATCCTTTGGTTTCTTTTCCAAATAATACAAAAATTTCTTCCATATTTTTAAAATCTGGTTCAGAATAGACATGTTTTCCCTTTGTTGTTACAAAGAATATGTTATTCTCTTCTGGTTTATATGTATTTAAGAATTCCTTAAAAGATATATGCTCCTCTATTTCTAATTTATCCCAATAATCCAATCCTGCCCTTTTTACAGCTTTTTCTGAAATACTAAATCCTAATGGATATACCAAATGTAGTTTAGCTCCAAGGGCTGCACAGGTTCTTGCAATATTTCCGCGTATTCTGAGGAATTTCTGGTTCAACTAATACAACATGTAATTTCATTTTCATTTCTCCTTTTTCTAGGTCTGTTCCTATCATTTGATTTTTTGTCTTACATATTCATACAATATAATACCTGTTGCAACAGAAGCATTTAAACTTTCTGTTTTCCCAAGCATTGGTATTTTTACTTTTTTATCTGATAGCTTTTGTATGTTTTCTTCTACTCCATTTGCTTCATTTCCAATAACGATTACTTTTTTCTTATAATCAATGTCATAGATACTATTTTTTGTTTGTAATGATGTTACCAATATTTCAAATTTATGCTTTTTGATTTCTTTTAATGTCTTTTCCAAATCCTCACATTCAATAATTTTCACTCTAAATATGGCTCCCATTGTTGAACGTACAACTTTAGGATTATAGCTGTCTGCTGTTCCTTTTGATACTAAAATTTGGTTGATTCCTATACTATCTACTGTTCTTAAAATGGTTCCCAAATTTCCTGGGTCTTGAATATCATCTAATGCAACTATGATGTCTTGATTATAATCAATTTCTTCACTACCTGCAACCGCTGATTTCATCGCATTTTTTTCTATAATAGCTAATATTCCCTGTGGATTTGTGACATCTGTTAAACTTTCAAATAGTTTACTTGTCACATACACACATTCTTGTTTTGCAATTTCATACATAAGCTCTTTTGGAATATTGGATGTTTTTTCACAATCATCACAAATAACGACTTGTTTGATATATGCTTTTTCATTAATGGCTTCTTCTATAATTTTAACACCTTCAATGATATATTCATTGTTCAAGTCTCTATATTTTTTATCTTTTAATTTTTTTATATGTTTAATAAATTCATTATCTTTACTTGATATTACTTGCATACTATCTCCTTAAATCTATTTTTTATAGTATATCCATTTATTTCATTTCTATTAGCTCATATTCTGAACTTCCTAAACCAATTTTTTCTCCATGTTCAATTTGACTTTCCCAATTGGTATCTGGGTGATTGATATGGAAATGATCATGTCCTTCTACTTTTTTCTCAATATTTTCACCTAATGCACTATTTGGGAATACTTCTTGTTTATTTACTAAATCTGCACAAGCTTTATCTAGTGCTACCATGTCAAATGAAGCTAACATTCCGATGTTTGGAACAATTGGTGCATCATTTTCTGCATGGCAATCACAATTTGGTGAAACATCACAAATCAAACTAATGTGGAATTGAGGTCTATCTTTTACAACGGCTAATGCATATTCTGCCATCTTTTTATTCAAAATATCTGCTGCTTCATCATTTGGTGATTTAATAGCATCAAAATTGCAAATCCCAATACATCTACCACATCCAACACATTTATTATGGTCTATCACCGCTTTTCCTTCTGCATCATATGAAATAGCACCATGTGCACAGATTTTGATACATTGTTTACATTTTTTACATTTTTCTAAAATGACTTCTGGTTTTCCGCTACTATGCATTTCCATTTTTCCAGCTCTTGAACCACAACCCATTCCGATATTCTTGATGGTTCCGCCAAAACCTGTTCCTTCATGACCTTTGAAATGATTTAAAGATATCACAATATCTGCATCCATAATGGCTCTTCCGATTTTGGCAGTCTTGACATATTCTCCATCAATATCTACATATGCCTCATCTGTTCCTTTTAGTCCATCTGCAATAATGACATGACAACCTGTTGAAAATGGACTAAATCCATTTACATATGCTGCATCTAAATGGTCTAGTGCATTTTTTCTTCCACCAACATATAAAGTATTACAATCTGTTAAAAATGGCTTTCCACCTAATTCTTTTACAACATCTGCAACTACTTTTGCATAATTAGGTCTTAAATATGCTAGGTTTCCTGGTTCTCCAAAATGAATTTTAATCGCTACATATTTATTCTTGAAATCAATATTTTCAATTCCTGCTTTTTTCATTAATTTTTCTAATTTTTGTAGCAAATTATATCCTGGTTTTGCTCTAAAATCTGTAAAATATACCTTTGATTTTCCCATAACCTTCCCTCTTTCTATTTAACTCTTTTCATCATCATTGTTTTTTCATGTTTATTCTATAATCCTTTATGTGTATTGTCAATTATTCTTTATCTTCATCTTTTCTATATTTCGTTAATGTCTTTAAAAACTCTGTCACATCATTTAAAATTTTCATCTCATTATCTGTACCAATTTCTAATGTAATCATTGGTTTAATCCCTGCTGAAAATTTTAATTTATTTCCATATTCTTTTACAAGTTGCGCGACATCATATGGGAATTGATTTTCTTCAAATGTAAAAACAACTGCTGTTTTCTTACTTGCTATTTTTGATATATTTAAAGCCTTTGCTAAATATTTAATTCTAGCAATATCGATTAAGTTTTCTAATTCTGCTGGCATATTACCAAATCTATCAATAATTTCATCAATAATGTTTTGAATATCTTCTTCGTTTTTACATAATGCAATATCTTGATAGATTTCAATTTTTTGATTGGCATCTGAAATATAGTCATCTGGAATATAGCTGGTGACATTTAAGTCTATTTGGATATCTACTTCTGGTTTTACTTCAATTCCTTTCATTTCTTTAATGACTTCATCTAATAGATTACAATAGGTATCATATCCTACCTGTTCTAAATGTCCTGATTGAATCTCACCGAGTAAGCTTCCTGCACCTCTAATTTCCAAATCACGCATGGCAATTTTAAATCCTGAACCAAATTCTGTAAATTCTTTTAT
The DNA here is from genome assembly GCA_949287075.1 of uncultured Eubacteriales bacterium. Classification (GTDB taxonomy): domain Bacteria; phylum Bacillota; class Clostridia; order TANB77; family CAG-508; genus CAG-269. Next base: position 14,101 of record CASEEU010000035.1, read on the forward strand.
CGCTTTTAATCTCTTATCTGCCACTTCTGACAACAATTTATCTCGTTTATAAGTAATATATGCATATGCTTGCCTATCACTTCTTCCCACTCTTCCTCGTATTTGATATAGTTGTGCTAATCCCATTCTATCTGCATTTTCAACAATAATGGTATTGGCATTTGGTATATCGATTCCAGATTCCAAAATGGTTGTACATACTAATACATTGGATTTCTTTTGAATAAAATCATTCATAATTTCTTCAATTTGATTTCCTGACATTTGTCCATGTGCATAAGAAACTTCTGCTTCTGGTACAAGTCTTGATATTTCATCTGCTTTTCTTTGGATATTCTCCACATTATTAAAGATATAAAATACTTGCCCATCTCTTTCCAATTCTTTGGTAATCGCTTCTTTTACAACCTCTCTATCATATTCTAATACATAAGTTTGTACAGGTCTTCTGTTATGTGGTGGTTCATAAATAACAGACATATCCCTTACCCCTACAATTGACATATGTAAAGTTCTTGGAATTGGTGTTGCTGTCATGGTCAATACATCTACATTTGTTTTATATTGTTTTATTTTTTCTTTATCTTTTACACCAAATCGATGCTCTTCATCAATAATAAGTAATCCTAAATCTTTGAATTCCACATCTTTACTAAGAATTCTATGGGTTCCGATTACAACATCAACTTCTCCTAATTTCAATCCTTTGATGACTTCTTTTTGATATTTTGCAGACTTAAATCTGTTCAATATTTCTACCTTGATTGGATAATCTTTCATTCTCTCTTTAAATTCTTGATATTGTTGTTCTGCTAAAACGGTTGTTGGTGCTAAATATGCCACTTGTTTTTGATCCATAACTGCTTTAAATGCTGCTCTTATGGCAACTTCTGTTTTACCATATCCGACATCACCACATAATAGTCTATCCATTGGTCTATTGGTTTCCATATCTTTTTTGACTTCTTCAATACAACGCAATTGATCATCTGTTTCTTGATATGGGAATTTCGCTTCAAATTCATTTTGCCAAGGGATATCTTTAGAAAAAGCAAATCCTTGTGACTTTTCTCTTTTGGCATATAATTCGATTAATTCTGTTGCCACTTCTCTTAAATTTTTCTTGACTCTTGTTTTTGTATTTTCCCATTCTTTGCTTCCTAATCGATTGATTTTTGGATTGATTTTATCTCCACCAACATATTTTCGAATCATATCCATTTGATTTGTTGGTACATATAAAATATCATCATTTTTGTATTTAATTTTGATATAATCCTTAATGGTTCCATCTGCTTTAATGGTATTGACACCAATATAAATACCAATTCCATAGGTTTTATGAACCACATAATCTCCTATTTTTAAATCAGCAAATACAACCTTTTCTCCTTCTGTATAGGCTGAATGAACAGCTTTTCTTTTTCTCTTTTCTCCACTAATTAATTCATCTGCTGAAATGACTAATTGATGAATTTCATAATTTTCAAATCCTGCAGATAGTTTTCCGATTCCAATGGTAACCACTTTTTCTACTGTTTTTACGACAATCGTCTTGTCTAATTTTTCTTCTACCTTACAAATAATTTCTTCTTTTTCTAGTATTTCTTTTAGTTTTTTTGCCTTCTCTTTATTCTCAACTAAGACATACACACTCTTTTTTTGTTTTAAAGCTTCTTTTAGTTCTTGGAATAAGTTTTCTATTTCACTTTTATAGAAATTGACCTCTCGATATTCAAAAACATATTTTTCTGCTTGTTTATTGGTTACATTATCTTGTTTTTCTAAATAGATTACATTTCTTTTTCCGTTTTCTAAAATACTTTCAAATTCTTCATATTCTATCGTATCTTCTATTGCCTGTGGAATCATTTTCTCTTTTTCCACTAAGGCATTTATTAGATTTTTTCTATCTTGTTTAATATTTTCTGTTCTTTGTTCTATTTTTCTTTCTTCATCTAATGCAATGATGTATTTATCAGATAGATAATCTAATAATGTAGAGGAATGTGTGTAAAAACAATCAAAATATTTATCAATTTTGCTAATGTAGTTTCCACCTATAATTTGCTCTATGTCTTCTTCTATAATTTCTTTTTGTTTTTCATTTACACTTAAATTTCTGATATTTTTACATACTTGTTCTATGGATTGTTCTAATATGTATTCATGTGCTGGATAAATTTCTACTTTTTCTAACGTATTAATTGACCTTTGGCTGACGATGGCAAAATTTCTAATAGAATCGACTTCATCTCCCCAAAATTCAATTCTCACACCTATTTTATCAGAAACAGAAATATCTAAAATTCCACCTCTAATACTAAATTGCCCTCTTCCTTCTATTAAATCACATCTTACATATCCTAAATTAACTAATGTTTTCTTAATATCTTCTAATGAATAGATATCTCCCACTTTAAAATGTAGCAAATTTTTAAATAACACTTCTTTTGGTGGTAATTTTTGCATCAAAGCTTCTATTGTGGTAACAATAATTGGATTTCTTTTTTCTTTTATCTTACTTAGAACTTCTATTCTTTCATAAGGTAAGTCTTTACTTTCTGCAATATAGTCATAAGTAACGATTTCTTTTTTAGGAAAAATATCTCCTTTATCCATAAATGCTTTTATATTTTCTACAATTTCTTTTGCTTGAATTTCATTGTATGTAACAATTAACATTGGCTTTTTCGAATACTCATTGATACTAGCCAATACCTCTACCATTCCCACGCCAGTTAAGCCCGATAGCGTTATCGGACTTTTTTCTTTTTCGATTTGATTTACCAATGTTACAAACTTTTGAGATTTTCCAAGTTCTCCTAATATGGTATTCATTTTATTTGCATTCCTTCCTTGAAGCATAAATCTGATTTCTATATTATACTACTTTTTTTGAAAAATATAAATAGTTTTATGAAATATATTTTCCTTTTTTCACCTGTATTCATCTTCTCTAATGTCTACATTTATTGAATTTTCAAGCATTTTGTGGTATAATAAATATGTTATATGATAACACAAAGCATAATCAAAGAGGGAAATTTTCCCTCGAGAAAAAAAGGAGGATTTTTTATGCTGAAGTCTATCGTCAACACGGGGCTGAATGCCCGGTTAACACCAGAGGTATACGACCGCTATGCGGAGGAGGTCACTAAGCTTGAAAGTGACTGGAAGAAGAGTCTAGAATATCTAGACAGCTGTAACATCAGCTTTTGGGGAGGCATCGAAGATGCTTCCATTCCTCATCCGGTCTGCCAGCATGACTATCCCAATATCATTTATGATTATCGGGAATGTCGTGTCATGGATGATACTCAGTCTGTACCTGACGGGTATAAGACTATAGCAATGGGCGGATCAGTGCCTTGCGCACTCATGTCCATTATTGGGTTCTACAAGCAATCTCGACTCACCTTATCGGAAATCGGTAAGGTATTGGTAGAGAATGGTTACAGGACCGAAGACAAAGGCACTCTTTGGATTGCCATAGATAAGATTCCTGAACTCGTCTATGGTGTACGGGCAGAAATGCTCAATCATTTGCTTGAGCTGTGCCAGCAAGTGTCATTAGGTCGTCCTGTTATGGCGCTTGTACCTGCGTCGTGGTTACACGATCTTCCGAACATGCCAAGCAATGAGTGTGTTACGGTATGGCGCTTAGAGCGAAAGAAAGTTATCGTAACCACCACCTCTTCACATTCAACAAAAGAACTCGATCTTTACGATTTCTTGAGACATGTCAAGAGGGCATGGGCATTCTATCCGATTTAACAAGGATAGCCTCTCCAACTGGAGAGGCTTTTCCTTTTTTATATTTATTTTAATTTTCTGCACTTATTTTAATTCTCTATATTACTGTTTTTTCTATTTTAGATTTTGACAACCAATTTATTAAATTTACTATGGATATAGTTTTCTAGTTTTGTCATAAATTCATCTGGTTTAATTTCTTTTTTTGCTACCATATCTAAGCCTTTTTCCCAACTAGCTGTCAATTTTGGATTTAACATATCTGGCATAGATTGGAGTACAATATCATAGATATATTCTCCTTTTTGGCTTGGTGTAATAATCTGGGTTTTGTTATTAATTTCTATGTAATGAATTTTTTCTAGTTTTTTAATAATTTCTCCTCTTGTAGCACTTGTTCCTATTCCAGCACCTTTGATTTGTTCTCTTAATTCCTCTTCTTCTATTAGCTTTCCTGCATTTTCCATCGCTAAAATAATAGAACCTGAATTATATCTGTTTGGTGGTGAAGTTTCTGCTTCTTTGATTTCAAAATTCTTAATAAATATTTCTTGCCCTTTTTTTAGTTTTTTTAGAATTTCTAAATCAGTTGCTTTATTTTCACTATTCTTATTTTCTTCCTCTTTATTTTCCACATCTTGCTCACCATTTGTGGATTTTTTCTTTTTATTTTCTTTATCTACTGGTTTTAAGATTTCTAAAAATCCTTGATTAATACAAACTCTTCCACTTGTTGTAAATGTTTCTTTTTTCTCTTTATCCATCTCCACTTCAGTGGTTAATTGAATTTTATTATATTCTGCTGGTGGATAAAAAATAGCTAAAAAACGTTTTACAATCACCAAATAAATATCTTTTTGCAATTGTGGCAAACTATTAAAGTTTTCATACCCTTGTCCTGTTGGAATAATCGCATAGTGGTCTGTAATTTTACTATCATTCACATATTTTGTTTTGGCTAAATTGGTAGAATATTTTTCTTCTACCATTTTCTTGATATATCCTTGTATTTCTTCATCTTTACAACCTTTTGCAATTCCATTTAAATTTTTATTAATTTCTTTGCTAACTGCTGTTGATAATACTCTCGCATCTGTTCTAGGATAGGTAACTAATTTTTTCTCATATAGATTTTGGATAATCTCTAGTGTTTCATCTGGTTTAATTTTAAATCGTTTTGTACACTCATTTTGAATTTCTGCTAGATTAAATAACAATGGTGCATTTTCTTTTTGTTTCGATTTTTTTAATTCTGTTATAACTGCCTTTTTATTACTTAAACTTAAAATAAAATCTTTCGCATCTTTTTCTTTTTTGAATCCTGTCTCATTATATAGTTTAGGAGATTCCCATACAGTTGATTTTTCTGTTGCCTTCCAGTCTGCTTTAAAAGAAGCTTGTTCTTCTCCAAATTCTCCGATAATTTTATAATACTTTGTTTTCACAAAATTTCGAATTTCTCTTTCACGAGATACAACCATTCCTAACACACAGGTCATAACTCTTCCTACAGAAATAGACGCTCTATCTTCATGGATATTTTGTGCTAATCTTCTTCCAAATATAATAGATAATAATCTAGAAAAATTGATTCCAATTAAGTAATCTTCTTTTGCTCGTAAATAGGCACTATCTGATAAACTATTATATTCCGACATGTCTTTTGCCTCTCGAATACCTCTTAAGATTTCTTCTTCTGTTTGTGAATCTATCCATACTCTTTTCATTTTTGCCTTTGGATTTGGCTTTGCCATCATAAAGACAAGTCGTTGTATATATTCTCCCTCTCTTCCAGAGTCTCCCGCATTATATATTTCTTCTACATCTTCTCTTTGTAATAATTGTTGTACGATATTAAATTGATTTTGCACCTGTGGTATAATTTCATATTTCCATTCTTCTGGAATAAATGGCAAAGTATCTAGTCTCCAAAATTTCAATTTTTCATCATATTTTTCTGGATAACTCATAGTGACTAAATGTCCTACGCACCATGTAATAATCCAATCATTGGATTCTAAGTAACCATTTTTTCTACTAGTTGTGATTTTCAATGCTTTTGCAAATTCCATTGCCACAGATGGTTTCTCTGTTATGATTAATTTTTTGCTCAATGTGATCATCCTTTTATTTTTGTTTTTATATAATTATCAACTTTGTCATATACATTTTTATATTGTTTCATTGTTTCTGGATTATGAAATTCAAATCGATTATATATTTTTTCCATATAGTTTTGTTGTTTTATAAATTGAATACTTTCCGGAAAATTAAAATCAAAAATATATGCAAAATGTCCCACTAGGCTATCTGCACTTGTTTTTTTCTTATGATAATTAATTCTTCCATTTTCCATAAATTCATTATAAATCTCTTCTGTAATAATATCATCTGACAAATCCGCTTTTTCCCAAGCAGTTTCTTTTTTTTCGTATGTTAATATATTTAATATGTCAATTTTATCACTATCTCTTACAATCTTAACATGTAATAGCTCCCTAGTTGTTAGATTATCTGGTATATCTAATCTATCTTTATTATGATAAATAATAGCATTTTTTATGATATCATCATATTGTTTGTCTTCTACAAACTTTCTGATAATTCCATCTTGTTTATTAAATAACACATGTACGCCATATTCTCCATGATTAACACTTTTCCTATCATTAAATGTATTAAATCTTTTTATTTGTTCAAATCTTCCTATATCATGAAGCAAACCTATTAATTCTGCTAACTTTACATCTTCTTCCTCAAGTTCTAGTTTTGTTGCTAATTTTTTTGCAACTTGTGAAACTCTTTCTATATGTTCTATTTTCATCTTTATTTTATCATTTTCTGCATCATATGGTTTTACATATTCTGCAAATACTTTCTTTGCCTTTAGTATATCAATCATGATATTCACCTCATTATGTATTCTATCATTTTTTCTTCTTCATTTCAAGATTGTTTATTATCTGTATGAATTCGCTCTTTTCTCTTGAAACTGTTCATTTTTTGTTATATAATACGGTTTATAAAACATTTGAAAGGACGGATTAGAAGCATGAGTTATAACTTTAAAAAAATTGAAAAAAAATGGCAAGATAAATGGTATGCTGAAGGAACATTTAATGCAAAAGATGACTTCACAATGAAGAAATGGTTTGGATTAATTGAATTTCCATATCCATCAGGTCAAGGTCTTCACGTAGGACACCCTAGAAGTTATACTGCATTAGATATCATTGCAAGAAAGAGAAGAATGCAAGGATATAATGTATTATTCCCAATTGGATTTGATGCTTTCGGGTTACCTGCTGAAAATTATGCTATTAAAAATCATATTCATCCAAAGATAACAACTGAAAAAAATGTTAACCATTTTAGAGAACAATTAAAATCAATTGGTTTTTCTTTTGATTGGTCAAGAGAAATTAATACAACTGATCCAGAATATTATAAATGGACACAATGGATATTTATTCAATTATATAAACATGGATTAGCTTATAAAGCTACCATGCCAATAAACTTCTGTACAGGTTGCAAGGTTGGACTTGCTAATGAAGAAGTTGTCAATGGTGTTTGTGAAAGATGTGGAAGTCCCGTAGTTCAAAAAGAAAAAAGTCAATGGATGTTAAGAATTACAAAATATGCACAAAGATTAATTGACGATTTAGATGATGTTAATTTCTTAGATAAAATTAAAGCACAACAAAAAAATTGGATTGGTCGTTCTGAAGGTGCCGAGGTTACATTTAAAATTGCTGATTCTGATGAAACGTTAACCGTTTATACAACAAGACCAGATACCTTATTTGGTGCCACATACATGGTTGTTGCTCCAGAACATCATATGATTGACAAACTTTCTGATAAGATTACGAATATGGATGAAATTGAAGAATATAAACATCAAGCTTCTTTAAAATCTGATTTTGAAAGATCAGAATTAAATAAAGAAAAAACTGGTTGTGAGATAAAAGGAATTAAGGCAATCAACCCATTAACTAATGAAGAAATTCCTATCTGGATTTCTGATTATGTTTTAATCACTTATGGAACAGGTGCTATTATGGCTGTACCTGGACATGATACCCGTGACCATGAATTTGCAAAAAAATTCCATTTACCAATTGTTCAAGTTATTAAACCTGTTAATGAAACAATGGCATGTGATATTGATAAAGAAGCTTTTACAGATGTAGAAACTGGTATATTAATGAATTCAGGATTTTTAAATGATCTACCAGTTGTAGAAGCTAAGAAAAAAGTTACTGATTTCTTAGAAGATAATCATATTGGTAAAAAACAAGTAAATTATAAATTACGTGATTGGGTATTTTCTAGACAACGTTATTGGGGTGAACCAATCCCTATGGTTTATTGCGAAAAATGTGGTTGGGTTCCTATTCCAGAAGAAGAATTACCTTTAAAACTGCCTGAAGTTGAAGACTATGAACCAAGTGAAAATGGTGAATCACCTCTTGCAAGACATACAGAGTGGGTTAATACCACTTGTCCTCATTGTGGTGGAAAAGCCAAAAGAGAAACTGATACAATGCCTCAATGGGCTGGTTCTTCTTGGTATTATCTAAGATATATGGATGCTCACAATGATAAAGCCTTGGCTTCAAAAGAAGCATTAGAATACTGGTCACCTGTTGATTGGTATAATGGTGGTATGGAACATACAACACTTCACTTATTATATTCAAGATTTTGGCATAAATTCTTATATGATATTGGTATTGTTCCAACAAAAGAACCTTATCAAAAACGTACTTCTCATGGAATGATTTTAGGAAGTAATGGAGAAAAAATGTCTAAGTCAAAAGGAAATGTTGTTAATCCAGATGACATTGTTAATGAATTTGGTGCCGATAGCTTTAGAGTTTATGAGATGTTTATGGGACCTTTTGATCAAACAGCTCCATGGTCTATGGAAAGTATTAGAGGTTGTGCAAAATTCTTAGATAGAGTTTGGAATCTTCAAAATTTATTAGTAGATGGTGAAGAATATTCTTCAAAGTTTGAAAAAGAAATACATAGGGCTATTAAAAAAGTATCTTCTGATATTGAAGAAATGAAATTTAATACAGCTGTTTCAACCTTTATGACTTTAGTAAATGACTTCTATAAAGAAAAATCAATTAATAAAGCAGAATTTAAAACCTTTTTACAATTGTTAAATCCTTTTGCACCACATATGACAGAAGAACTTTGGCAAACTGTATTGGGTGGTAAAGAAATGCTAGCATATATGGAATGGCCTACA
>CASEEU010000036.1 GCA_949287075.1 uncultured Eubacteriales bacterium
ACATATAATTAATTTGTTTAATGGTGCAGATATTATTCCAACATTAATGCAAGTATGTTATGCAACTGCTATTGGATACTTATTTGTTATTATATTTTATAAAAGCAAGTCATTAATTCCTTGTATAATAACACACTCAGTTACTAATTCTCTAGCAATATTTAATGTTGAAAACACCATATTAACATATATTATTCCAATATTTTTAATAGTTGTATCAATTAGCTATGCAATTTATATAAATAAAATCGTTAAGGATTAACACAAATTACAATTTTTGTGTTACTAAAATAAAATAACAGGCTTACTAAGTCCTGTTATTTTTGTTTGTATCTTTTATATATTCTTGGATTTTTGAAATAGATTTTTTATGAATTTTCTGTATGCTCTCTATATCAATATTTTTAGGAATATCCCCTAAAAGATATATCTTATTTGTATCATCTAATCCTATATAAGTGAGAAAAGCAACCGCGAATACAATATCAACATACTTTTTATCACAACTACTTTTATTTTCTATTTCTATTTGATTAGTAATATTTTTAAAGACCTTTTCTCCATGTTTTCTTAAAAAGATTTCACTAAAATCAATCCCTAAACCTTCCATACTATCACCTTATCACATTATTAGTGTACCAAAATAATATTATTATAATAAACGTTATAATTCAATATTATATATGCTAGTTTATTGAATTATACTATAAGTTTTATGAAAATTTTGTCGAAAGTAGCAACAAATGTTATATTACAAGCGATTAGATAAATCTAACATATTTTTATTGTGGTTATCTATATATCCCCTAGTTGTTTTTATGTCTGAATGTCCTAACTGTGATGCGATTTGAATTAAACTATACCCTGCTTTGTAATATGCAGTAGATCCAAAATAATACCTTAATAAATGAGGGTGTAAATCTTCTATTTTTACTTCAACATTATATTTATTTAATATACGATTTACAATACTTCTTGACATAGGCTTGTCTTTGTAAAAACTACTTTTCTTTCCTACAAATAAGTATGGGTTATCCAGGTTAGTTTGTAATCTTTCTTCTAAATATTCTTGAAGTGCTTTATACATTTTATCATTTATAGTTACTTCTCTATATTTCTCCCCTTTTCCTATTATTGCAATAAATCTTTGTTCAAGATGAACATGTATAAGTTTTATATTTACAATTTCCTCTGCACGAAGTCCACCATTGCTTGCAAGAATTATAATACAAGTATCTCTTTTGCTATCTACTGCCTTGTGTATTAACTTATTTATTTCTTTTTCATCTGGAGCATCTTTTTTTACAAAATTAGGTGCTATTTTTATATAATCCCTTTTGTCTATTACAATATCATTTTGTATTCCTTTATCTACTAAATATTCATTAAACTTTTTTAGTGCATTCAATTTTCTATTGATTGTAACTGGCTTTTGATTCTCAATATTTTTTAAATAAGATTTATAAGTTTGTATATCAATACTATTTAATTTTTCAAAATCTTCACCGTAACTGTCCTTATAATAATTTATATACAATTTAACATCTAACAAATAAGATTTATATGTATTTTCACTTAATTTATTTTTTATCATATATTTTTTAAAATCTTCTAACATATTTTCACCCCATTTCAATTATGTAACATATATTTTTTATGATATTCGGCAATTATGTTGCATATAATTCTATATTTACACCATTATTTTTAGTTATATGTCACATAAGTACAGTTATGTTACATATATTTTGTTTTAATTTTTTGCCCTATATATAACATATAGAGCATTACAAGAAAAAGATTATTATTGAATTGAATTATATATTTTTAAATCCTTTTCTATATAATATATAATTAGTGGAATATTCTCTTTTTGTACTTTCAATATTTCTGCTGGCGGAAATAATTTGCAAGTTCCTGGTGTAAATGCCAAATCTACTAAAAGACAAATTTTATCTATATTTACATTAAAATAATTCAATGCTACTATGTAATAGACAATATAAAAATAGTTAAATAGGTATTCTTCTAAGTTTATTACTTTTTCTTTTATTTCTTTTGGCACTTTAATTTTGCTACAAACTTTATCTGTTAAATCTTTTAGGCTTTTTTTACCATATCTTGCAATCCAATAAGTAAAAAAAAGTTTATCCATTCTAACTCCTCCCTTCATATAATAATTTTATAAAATGTATCTTAATATAGGAATGTTCAAAAAGTGGAAATTTTTTTTGCGTGTATTTTTTGATATAACAGGGATAGAGTACAATTTTTTGAAAATAAATTTTAAAAACCATATAAAAAATTTTAAAAAATATTTATATATCAATGAAAAAATTTTTTATTTTGTGTTTATTGAAATAACTACAAAAACTCTGTAAAATATAAGTGTGTAATAAGATTATGTTATAGTTATCATACTATAACTACCCATAAAAGAATAACTTTTATGGCATAACTACTAAAAATTATAGTTAGTAGTAGTATTTCTACATTTTTTATAATGTAGCATAAAATGGGTATTTAGCATAACAATTATATAGATTTTTTGTTGTGCTTAGATATAAAAAAGAAAGTAATTATTCTAAAAGTTTTACCCCAACCCCCTCTTTTAGATATTGCTTTCTCTTTTTTTGCCCAAATTTAAGGAAAGGAGGATTTATCAAAAAAATCTTTTTTACACAAAAATATTGGAAGGAGATTTAGTTATTATGAAAAATGGATTTAGTTTTGAACTATATGAAACCATATTTAAAAATTGTTTTTTACATAGTTCAAGGTATTCTAATGGAGATTTACAACTTAGTTTATTTGGAACAGATCCAGCTACAAATGAAACTGCACATTTTGCTGATATTTCACTAGAACAAAATATCAAAAGATTAAAAGAGGATGAAATTGTAGTTGACTGTGAATTTAAACCTACTCTAATACCACAACTATTGGAACTAGGTATTATTAAAAATCAAACAGGAATATGTGTTGTAAATAATAACATATATCCAATTTACACTATTGATACTAGCAAAGTACAAAAAAATTACTGTTATGCAGAAGAATTAATTGCTGCATAAATAAGATGAAAGGAAGGAAGTATTATGGAAAAAACAAGGTATGTAAATTTACCAGTAATCGGAAGAGTACAACACGGAGAACAAGTCCCTACTGCAAATGGAGGAAAAAGAGCAAAAGAATTAGGTCATTTTATAGCAAAAGTACAAGACCAATATATGCAAGGTTATTTAAGAAAATTCGATGAACTATACAAAGGAAAAACAAGTATAGAAATTGAATTTATTACTGACGAGCCTTTTTCTGCAAAATATTCAAGGTCAAACCAGTCAGGACAAGTATGTTATTGTATGTTTGGAACTGATGAAGCAAACCAAAAGACAAAGGACGGTTGGCAAAAAATAAAATGCTTAGGTAGTAATTGTCAGTATAGACAAAAAAAACAAGTTGGTCCACCTGATTGTAGAAAAATTGGTTGGCTAAAATTTATTATACCTAAAATTACAACGACCAGAATATGGCTTATGAAAGTTACTAGTCAACAGGCAATAGACACTTTAAATCAATATTTTTCTTTATTGAAAGAACAAGGACAAAGTGTTAAAGGAAAATATATTTTATTTCTAAAACAAGTTGAAAATTCGAAAGATGGAAAGACATTTAATAACTATATTATTGATATTATTAAAAAAGAAGATTTTATTTCTAACACAACAACCCCACAAAAAGAAGAAAATTCACAAGAACAATCCACAACAAATGAACAAATTGTGAATAACAATGTAGAAAAAAATACTGAAAAATCAAATGAAACACTAAAAGAAAAACCTAAAAAGAAAGTAACAAAGAAAAGCACTAAAAAAGTAACAAAAATAGAAGTGTCAGAAAACCCTAATGTCGATAAATGCTACTATTTTACAAACCATCATACAGAAGAATTTATGAAAGATGGCAAGCCAAAAGAATATTTTATCGGTGAGTTTTATGATATGACAGATAAACCTGTTAATTTTATTGTTAAGCCAGAATTAGTTGAACCAATACTTGAATGTGGCATTGGCTCAGTTTTAGAAACAGAAATACAAGATTTCAAAGATAAAAAAATATTAACAGATTTTAAGTTCGTGCAAAATAATGAAAAAGAAGCACAAAAAAATATAGCAGCATAAGAAAGGGGATTTCTTATACTACTACAAGTTATTTATAAATTTCATTTGTATTATTGTTTTTATAATACACAAAAAATTCAAATAAGTCAATGTTCAAAAAACAAAAATTGATAAATAAAGGAGAATATACAAAATGCGAAATAAATTCAAAAATAAAGATAAGGTTTTTGTACATGGTTGTGGTGAAAATGATGGCAAGTTTTATAACAACATATCAGCTATTATTATCGAAAGAGATCCTTTTTATCAAGATTATTTAATTAAATTTAAGGATGGTACAGAGGACTGGGTACAAGAAAAATGTTTACGAAAACCTTATGCAAGAAATTATTCAAAATACAGAAAAAGAAAGAAACAAAAAAAATAAAAGAAAAAAGGAGTTAAATTTATATGAAAGTTGATTATATTAAAACAATACGGATTTAGAAAGTTTAAAGGGCTATTTGAAACAAAGTTATATGATACAACAACCATTAGTGGTAAAAATCGCTCTGGAAAAAGTAATATTCTTTATGCTATTGTAAATACACTTTTAGGAACTAATTTATCAGGAGATGAAAAATCTTGTCTTATAAACCAAAAAGTAGACAGTTCTTATGGAGAATTACATTTTACAGATAATCAGGGAATTAGTCATATACTAATTCGTACTAAAAATAGAGTTGGCACAAAAAACAATTCTCTATTACTTGATGGAAAGCAAATAACACAAAATGAATTAATTAACTATTACAAAGATAAGAAATTATTTTTGTCCATTATAAACCCATTATATTTCTTATCTAAAAAACCTGCAGAACAGAAAGAATTAGTTGATAAGTATTTGTCTGATACAAGACCATTTGAAATATTTAGTAGCCTTAGTGATTTACAAAAGCAAAATTTACTAAAAAGATATTTTAAAATTCATGTAAGAGAGATTTACGACAAGTTTAGTGAGCAAGAATTAAAAGAACTTTATATTTCTAATAAATTACAGGAAATTACTGATAAACAGTATGAAGAATTATCGCAAAAAGAATTATTTAGCAGTTTTAAAGATGTTATTTTAAGAGATATAAAATATTATTATATGCTATCTCCAAAAGAGCAAGAGGAATTTATAAATACCCACCTTTTAAATATCTTTACGGATATTGCGTATGATAATTTAAGCAATGAAGAACAAAAGCTATTAGAAGGTATCCCTCAAGATATACCTACTTACATATCAGAGTTAAATCAAGATATAAAAAGCGCAGAAAGTTATATTACTTCTTTAAATGGAAAAATTGATTATGCTCAAAATATAGCAAATGAAAAATTACCTGAAGCTAAAAAGTTTGAAAAGGAAGTCGAACTTTCACTTGCTTATCAAGAATTAGACTCACTATCAAAGGACAATCAAATTAAAGATAAGGAAAATCAAAAGCAAAAAGTAGAAGATTTAGAAAAAGAAATTTTAAATATATCAACAGAAATTACAGAACTTGCAAAAACTATGAAATCAGGAAAACAAAAATATTTAGCAATAAAAAATGGTACAGACTGTCTTTGCCCTACTTGTGAACAACATATACAAGATAGTGCAAAAGAAAAAACTATTGCTAATATGAGAAAAAATTTAACAGATGCTTTTAATAGAAAAAACACATTAGAAGCAAAGGAAAAAGACTTAAAATTTAAACTAACAATGGAAAAGTGTCATTATCACGCACTAGGAGGAGATACTAGTATAGAAAATAACAAAAGAATTGCTAATATAAAGGAGAGTATAGATAAGTTAGAATTAGAACAAAAAGAAATTGAAAAGTTTAATAATGAAATTTCTATTAAAGAAAGAAATATACAAAATGCTAAACGCGACATATCTAATTTTAACAAACAAATTTCTATACAAAATAAATATATTAGTGAACTAAAAGATGCAAGAAAAGTGGCTCAAAAGTTATATATTGGCTATATAGAAGAAAAGATGAAACTTGCAAAACATTACTTAAAAGATGTTAAAGTTAAGTTCTATTCTGTACTAAAAACAACAGGAGAAATAAAGGACGATTTTGTTATTACATATAAAGGCAACTTATTATCTAATTTATCAAGGTCTGAAACTATTGCAACTGCATTAGAATTTGCTAATATGTTTAATAAAATTGCAAAGACTAACTTTCCTATCTTCATAGATGATATGGAATCTTGTGCTGATTATGACTTTATAAAAGAGTATTCAAGTAACTCACAATTAATTGTTTCTAATGTAGTTAAGGGCTCAAACTTAAAAATTGCAGATTATTACAACAATGAAAATTGTACTATTATAAAACCTGTAATAACCAACGCAAAAACTATCAAAGTTTATAACAAAAATACTACTGCTATTACAAAAGCAGCATAGAAAATATAGGAAAGACAGATAACTTCTGTCTTTTTCTAATTATTTAAAGGAGTATCAAAATGTATGAAGTAAGAAATTCACAATTCATAAAAATATTTGATGAACTATGCTATTGTCATGATAGATTAACTGTTTTTTCTGATTTTGTAAAAATGTGTGCAATTAGTATTTATAATTCTTTTGCAAATAGTGAAACATTAGAAAAAGAATATTTAAGGACAATAAACTCGTACAATAAGAAAGAACAAGAATTATTTACCAAGTTATTTGCTGAATTAATTATGATGTATGAGCAAAGTAATGAAATTGTAGATATATTAGGACCAATTTATATGAACACAAAATCTAAGGATAAAAAATTAGGACAAGTTTTTACACCAGAACATATTGCTGAACTTATGGCAGAACTTAATGTTGCAAATGATGAAAATTTAAAAACTAAAATAGAAAAAGATGGTTTCATAACAGTTATGGATCCAGCTTGTGGCTCTGGTGGTCTTGTTTTAGCCTATGCTAAAGCATTAAAAAAACATAACATAAATTATCAATCAGATTTACTTATAGATGTAACAGACATTTCCGATACCTGTGTTTATATGGTTTATATACAACTTTCATTATACGGAATACCAGCTATTGTAAAATGTGGTAATACATTAACACAAGAAATTAGATTTACATTGGTAACACCCTTATATTTTTTACAATATTGGAAATTTATCAAAAAATCAAAAGATAATACTACTAATCAAAAAGAAAATATTATTGAAAAAACAATACAAAATAATCTTAAAGAGGTTATGGTAAAAGGAAATTGCCAAATCTCTTTATTTTAAAGGAAAGGAAGATTTACATATGAAAATTAAATGTTTATTAGTTATGCCTAACAAAGAGGTACAGAAAGTTAAAATACCAGGAAGTTTAAAGTTTGTAAGAGCTTTAATAGGAAAAGATTTATTAAAGATACGATTAAATAAAAATAACTTAATTATTGCTAATCAAAATGCAGGAAATGATGAGTTCAATAGGATTTTTCAAGGATGCATCTTATATGGAACTTTTTTAGTTGTTTCTATTAAAAACAGAAAACTATCTTCTATGAAAAAGAAAGATATTAGAAAGTTCTACAATATGTTTAAGTTAGTAAAGCACCAAAAGAAAATTACAAGATACAAAGAAGAATTTTTGGAAGAATACTATTACAGACAAAGAAAAATGAAAGAAAAAAATAGAAAGCATAATAAAGAGGTTATCTTTAAAAATGCTGCATAAGAAAGGATGGAATTAAATTATGAAATATTTAGCAATGGTTGTACTAAACCCAAATATCAGTAAAAGAAAAATTGATTTTATTCAAGGAGGTATTATTACTCTTTTTGAACAAAAAAGCAAAGTAAAAAAGACATATTTTTTAGGAAAGAAGAAATTAGATTATCCTATTAAAAAATATACAGAAGGTTATCATCTAAAATTTGAAATTGAAACAAATGAAAAGAGAATAACACAAATTAAAAGCATTTTAAAGGCAAATAGTAATGTTATTTTCCACTTTGTTATTAACAATGAAGCGCAAAGAAATACATTACCTATTCTAAAAAAGGTTAGAAATCCTTTTAAAATAAATCAAAAGGAAACTTCTTATACACCTATATCACAAAATACAAAAGTATATATGTTAATTAGCAAAAACCTAAAATTACCTTTTGCAGAATCTAACATAATTGCTATGAGTGAAGATATAAACAGACTATTTCAAGTGGCTTATAAAAAATTACAAGAATATGTTTATGTAAAAGGGTTTCATACTACAAAAGAATTACGCCATATGAAGGATATTGAAAATGAACTTAAAAAATATTGGAAAGTACAATTTACTTTGGGCGACAATATCAATGTAGGACAAGAATTATCAATACAAGAAAAAGTTTTAATTTAGGAGGAAGCAAGTTATGAATAATTATGAAACAATTTTTTTAATGAAGGATGATATTACAGAAGAACAAAGAAATTCTGTTATAGATACAATAAGAGAGTATCTTAATGCAAATGCAAATATTGCAGGAGAAGAAAATATAGGTAAAAGGAAGTTGGCTTATGAAATTAGAAAATATCAATATGCTTATTATTACATAATTTATTTTAATGGAAAAGCTAGTATTATTCCTGGATTAGAAAGAAATTATCGTACAAACGAAGATATACTAAAATATATAACAGTCAAAAAGGATGTTTAAAAAGAAAGGATGGATTAAATTATGAATAAAACAATTTTATTGGGGAGATTAACAAAAGCTCCAGAAATTAGATATTCACAAACAAATAATATAAAGGTTGCTACATTTAGTTTAGCAGTAAATAGAAGATATGTTAAACAAGGAGAAGAAAGACAAGCTGATTTCTTTAATATAGTTGCCTACTCAAAACTTGCTGAATTTGTAGAAAAGTTTTTAAAACAAGGTATTCAAATATGTGTTAGTGGTAGACTTCAAACAAGAAATTATGAAGATAAAAACGGCGTTAGAAGATATGTAACAGAGGTTATTTCAGAAGAAATTGACTTTGCTGATAGTTTTACGAAAATTGAAGGAAATACTGATAATACTGAGGAAACTGTAAGCGAAGATTTAAAGGAAAAAGATTCATCAGAAGATTTTATTTCTAATGGTGATGATTTACCATTTTAAGAGATTGGAGGAAAAAGTAAAATGAAACTTTGCATAAATAGTTTTGATTATTGTCTTGGATTACCAGAAAATTATTTAAAAGTTATAAGAAAATATGCTAAAAATGGTAATGTAAACATGGTAAAAGATGATGGTTATGAAACAGCAATAATAGAAATTGATTCATTAGATATACTTCCAAAATTTGAAAAAGACCTTAGAAAAGCTAGAGGAATCGTTAAAAGTTTCGACTTTGCTGATATTCATGGACTTATTTTTAATACTATTGATGAAAAAGAAAAAATATATCAAATAGACATTTATGATAGTTATAATGAATAATTGAAAGGATGATTATTATATGAAATTTACAGGAAAAGAATGGTCCAGTATTCAAGTAAAAGAATATAATAAACCTAAATTTTGTTGGTGTCATATCACTTTATATCATTTGCTTAATACTGGAATAAAAAGTATTATAACAGGAAATTTAAAAAAGTATGGAGATATTAAAAAATATCCTACTGACCATATAACTATAAATGACTTAAAATTATCAAAGGGTACAAAAGTAAATATTAGATTTTTAGTTTCTTTGGAAGAAGATTATTATAATCTATATCCTGAAAAATTATCAGCTTATTTAAGCAACATAGATGTTACAGATATATATAATAATATAGTAACTTTATTTGAAGATTATGCTTATGAGTTAGATACAGATATAGATAATATAATAATTGAACTAACAGAATTAGAAATATTGAGGGAGGAAAAATAATATGGGAACAAGTATAGTAAGTGTAAAGTATGAAGATAGATATAGTCCAAAAACTTTTAGTGGAAGGGCATATTCTTATATTACCGCAATTCCATTAGAGGTTGGAGATTTAGTAGTAGCTCCAACTGCTTATGGAGAAAAAATTGCAAGAGTATCACAAGTAAACATTCCAGAGTTTCAAGTTGAGTTTATGAAAGCCAATTTAAAATTGATTACAGAAAAAATAGACAAACAAAAGTATTTACAAGAAGATAAAATTTCAAAAGAGGCTGCATAATGACTGGTAAAGAAATAGCAAATATTCTAGTTCAAAGACTAATCGAAGAAAGTTTTATTGTTCACAGATATAATTCACACACTACAAGTTCTATTTATATCAAGCTGGACTATGGGCTTTCTTGTGGTATTAGAATAGCAGATCATCCAGGCAAAAAGAAATATAGTTACAGATTTAATGTAATAAAAGATTATGTAGGAGATAAGGTCATCATAAAAGATGGCCTTATTTGCCGTTTTTTTGACTTTACAGAACTAGAAAAAGTGATACAAGCAGTTAAACAGGAAAAACAAGATAAAATCAATAAATATGGCTTACGAAACTATGAAATATATATGAAAGAACGAACTAAAAGTGATTTATATACAAGATTTAAGAAAATGGAGGTAAAAAAGAAATGACTGGTTTTGAGAGATTAAAAGAACAAGTAAAAGACCAAGAGGACAAAGCATTATTGCAAACAGTAGAATATTTACTATCTCGTGAAGATATGGAACAAAAATATCTAAATGAAGAAAAAACAATAGAAGAAATGGCAAAATTTATAAAGGATAAAGCAAGAAAATATATGAGAAATGGCTGGAATTATATTACTAACGAAGTCGTATATGCGTGGGCTATTATGTATTTTTCATTACCTAATTCTTTTCTAAAAATAGAAAAGAAAGATGCAGATAAGAGTAAAAACAAAACAAAAACATCTTCTAAAAAAGCAAGTTCTAAAAATAATGTTGTTTCATTAGAAAAAGCAAAAGAAAATATGGAAAAGAAAAAAGAAACAGCACAAATCTCTTTATTTGGAGGTGTTGCGTGATGAAACAGGAAGAAATAGACAATTTAATGCTTAAAGTAGATAAAAAATGTAAACTTCCAAAATATTGGGATAATTTTATTAATGAAAATTCAAAAACACATCACCTTATTATTAAAGATAAAGAAAAGAAAAAATTGTATTGCACAAATTGCCACAAATATTTTACTGATAAAACAATAAATGTTCGTGATTATGTAGAATGTCCTAATTGTCATAAGAAATCATGTGTTTATGGAAAAAACTATTACAGACAGTCTTTTGAACAGTCTGTTGTATTAGTTCAAAGAATGGATAAAAAAGTTATTATAAGAATTTTTGAAATATATTCTTATTTTGAAGAAGATAGCAAAAAAATCAAAAGAAGTTGTATTGAATATGCAAGGATTATTCCTGGTATAGGTAGATTCTTAGGAAATAATGTTTATATCAATATGTTTGGAGTTTTAAGGGTATATCACGGATATAAAAAAATAAGTTGGTCAGAGTATAAAGGACATAAATATTTAACAGATTATCCTACATATCCATATAACAAAAAAAGAATTATAAAAGGTACAATTATGGAATATGCACCTATAAAAGAATTTATGAGTAAATTTTCATATTATCGTTATAATTTTTTAGATGTATTGGAATTGGCTGCTTATGGTAGTTTTGAACTATTATGGAATATGAAATTGTATAATTTATGTTTTTATTCTAAGGCTTTAAATAAAAATGGTAGTTTTTATAAAAGATTTAGAGTGCCTAAAAGTTTTTTGAAATTTATGCAGGATAACAATGTTTCATACAAAGAACTAATGTTACTTCAATTATTTCAAAAAGCTAATAAAATGTTGCTTCAAGAATATCGTAATACCAATATAAATTATTTAAGATTTTTAGTGAAAAACAATGTTTTAGATGATATTTTAAAGGCTGGAATAGAACTTAATTACAATAATATGAATCTTATAAAAGAAATAAGCAAAGAAGTTCCATTAAAAAAATTAGTGAAATATCAAAAAG
Source organism: uncultured Eubacteriales bacterium (assembly GCA_949287075.1). GTDB lineage: Bacteria > Bacillota > Clostridia > TANB77 > CAG-508 > CAG-269. The sequence goes on from CASEEU010000036.1 coordinate 12,099, forward strand.
GGTTAAATAATTTGAATATTTATAAAGATTATTTAGATATGGCAAAAAAATTATCATATCATTATAAATCTGCAAAAGATTTATTTCCCAGAAATTTAATATCAAGACACGATAAAATGCAGAAAAAAATTGCTATTGAAGAAGATATGGATACACAGTTTAAAGCATATTTACGATATTTAGATTTATCAAAATATACTTATGAAAATGATAAGTATATTATTTTTCCTGCACCTAGTATAGATGATTTAAAAGATGAAGGAACGCAACAAGGAAATTGTGTAGGCTATATGTATTTAAACCCATATATAGAAAATAAAACTGAAATTTATTTTATAAGAAATTTATCAGAAGTTACCAAATCATTTATAACATTAGAATTTAAAAATGGTCGTGTAGTTCAAAAAGAATTACCACACCATAGCAGAAATTTTACAGATGAACAAATCGCTTTTATAGATAAATGGCTTGGGTTTAGAAATTTTATAGATTTAAAAGAAAAATATAAGAAAAAACAAGAAATTAAAGTCATCAAATATAATTTCAAAAAGATGGCTGCTTAAAAGGAGAAAGGTAAAAATGAAACATAAAATAAATAGAAGGACTAGAGCCAAAGAGATATATGATAAAGTAGTTAAAAATGTTCAAACTATTGTAGCAAATGGAGAATATACAAAATATTTAAAATTCCAAAATCAATTTACTAAATATAGTTTTAATAATATTATTCTAATTTATAGCCAATTTCCTGAGGCTACAAGAGTCGCTGGAAAAGCAAAATGGAAAGAACTTGGTCGAGAGTTAATCAAAGATGCTAAAAGAATACAAATAACTGCAGGTATGCCAGCACAAGGAAAAACAACAGTTAAAAAAATCGTTGATGGAAAAGAAATCGAAGAAGAACAAACATATAATTACATAGCTTATAAACAGGTATATGTATATGATATATCTCAAACTATTGGAGAACCAATACCATTACAAGTAAAAATGCTTGATAGTGAAAATATGGGTTCTTTTTTTTATAAGTTAAAACAGTTTAGTAAATTCCCTATATATGAAGAGAATTTACATGGAGGACTAAAAGGTTTTTATAGTCCGAAAGACCAGACTATAACACTTGATAAATCATTGTCTATTGATGCAAAAGTATCTGTACTTTTACACGAATTAACACACGGACTATATGATGACTTTAATTATAAGACTGATAAAAATTTGTCTGAAACTTTTGTTGAGTCTGTTGCTTATATAGTAGCAGACTACTTCGGACTTGATAATTCTATGTGTAGTTTTAATTATATTACAAAATATGCAAAAGGAGAACCTAATATTTTAATTGATTTAGGTACAAAAATAAAAAAATGTGCAAGTGAATTTATAAAAGATATTGAAGAATTTGAAGTAAATGAAGAACAACTTGCAGCATAAATGAAAGGAGAAAAACTATGACTACTATTGAATATGAAAAAAATAAATTTATAAAAGAGAAAAAAGACTTTGAACTTGTAGACACAAAAAATATCTTTTTAAAAGGATATAACCCATATGACGGACTAAAAACTTTTTTTGGAATATGGCAAAATAAATATTATTTAGTAATTGTAACTTTAATAAGTGATCGCCAAATTTCTTATGACTATTCGTTAGATAAAGGCATTTATACAGATAATTATATTAGAAAATACTTAGAAGATAATAATTATGTAGAAACTATATCAAAAGAACAATTTAGAGAGCAATTTCAAAAAATATTAAAGAAATTAGAAATATGAGGAGGAAAATTATGTGTAGTGTAAATAATTATGAATATTATAAAAGCCACAATATCTGTGTTAGGTGTGGTCAAGAAGATGCAGAAAAAAATCATACTATGTGTTTAGAATGTATGATGAAAAGTAGAGAATATTCTTTAAAATATAATAAAAAGCACAGAAAAGAAAGACGAGAAAAAGACCGTATTAGAGCAAAGAAAAGATATTACAATTTGAAAGAGCAAGGAATTTGTATTTGTTGCGGTAGAAGAAAGACACATAATAATAAAGTAATGTGTAATCAATGTTCAAAAAGGTTAAATTACCGTAAAAGACAAGCATATTTATTAAATGTATATGCTACTAAAAATATGTGTGAGATTAGAATATAGAGGTGATTATAATGCAACAAGATAAAAAAGAAAAAAACACAATAAATACAAAAAAGTGTGATGCTTGGTGTGAAATGATGTTAGCAATAATGAAGATGACAAAAGAATTAAATAAATATGAAAAAAGATATATCTTAAATAATTTTAATATTGCACTATCTCTAATAGATTTACAAGAATTAAAAGAAAAAACAGGAGGAAAAAATGTTTAAATTATATAAAAATAATAAACTACTATTAGTAGCTCCATATTGGGAGGACTTAGTTAGTTTCGTTGAAATCATAAAGAAATATAATAAAAAGTTCATTAACAGAAAGGATTTTGTTGTAAAGTGTAACAATGAAACATTTTATAGTTGGAAAAGAAAATAACAAAGAAAGGAAACAAAAATTATGGATAATTTAGATTATCAAGAAGTAAAAAAACATATAAATATTTTAAATGTAGCATATCATTTATGTTTAGAAATTGTAGACCAAGTAGGATATGAATATAAGGCAATATGCCCTTTTTGTGGGTATAACAAGAACAGTAAAGTTCCTACCCTGTCTTTAAATGTAGAAACTAATAAATATTGTTGCAGTCGTTGTGGCGTTGGTGGTTATTCAATAGGTTTATATGCAAAAATGAAAAAAATAAGTAATCAAGAAGCATACATAGAACTTTTAGATAGAGAATGTTATTCTCAAAACAAAGTAACAGTTGAAATAAGCCCTATAAATTTATTAGCAAATATTAGGTTAAGAGATAGAGTTTATAGAGATTTATTAGGTATGTTAAAATTAGAAGGTCAGCATAGAAGTTATTTAAGGAGAATAGGTTTGTTAGATAGTTCTATTGAAGATAATTTATATAGAACTGTACCTAAAAATTATATAAAAAGAAGAATAATCGCTCATAATTTATCTAAAAAATATAATCTTGCAGGAATACCTGGTATGTTTCAAGAGGAAGATTTTAAATGGTGTTTTAATAGGTATAATGGTTTCTTTGTGCCAGTTTTTAATGAGGAAGATCTAATACAAGGCCTTTCCATACATTTAGATAAGCCTTTTAATAACACAGAAGATATATGGTTTTCAAGTAATAATAAGATAAATGGAACAGCCACTAAAAATTATATAATGAAAAGTAATATATCTGCAGATACAACAAATGTTATTTTAACTGATAATTTTATATTAGGTCATCTTATAAAAGATGCTTTAAATTTACCAGTTATTAGCTTTCAAAACATATCTAATTCATATATGATATTAAAAGAAATAGAAAATACTAATATCAAAAATATTACTTTTATTGTACGAATACCTAATTGTAACAACAATTTAGATTATATTATAAATAGAATCTTCCGTGATTTATTACCATTAGGCTACAATTTAGATACTAAGTGCATTAGTAATTATAACGACATCTTTGAAATAGATTTTTTTGATAATAATTTTAATGTTGATTATACATTAAAAAATGTTGCTTAAAAATTTATATATAGTCTATTCTTTTTAAAGAGTAGGCTATATTTTTTTGTTTTTATATGCTATAATCATTTTAGTAATTTATATAAAAGGAGGAAATAAAAATGAGCCATGCATGTCAGTCATCAATATTTTTAGTAATATTTACATTATGGATAGCATTATTATATATAAGAATATTTGATAAAACTCTCAAAAAATATACATTAGGAATTGGAATATGCTTAATATTTTGGATGATATTGAAAATAATAAGACCTTTCACAGAAGGAAATGTTTCGACTTTTATGTGGTATTTATATTATATTCCAATGATATTTATTCCTGTATTTTACTACAATGCAAGTGCTTATTTAAGAAAATATAAACAAAGTAACATAAATAAGATAACAATAGTAGTATCATTTTTATTGGTTTTGTTAGTAGCAACCAATAACCTTCATCAATCTGTATTTAAAATAATAGATGGAGATAGTATATACACTCATGAATGGGGATATTATTTAATTTGTATATGGATTTTCTTATTGTTAATAATGGCAGTAAAAATCCTTGTACAGATTAATTCGAAACAAAAAGAAAAAAATAAAATAATAATAATGCCATTTATCCCTATTATTCTAGGACTAGTTTATACAATTATATATATTTTAGATATAGGAAACATTAGACATACCAATTTAGCAATAATTATAGGAATACTTTTTTGCATTGGTTTAGAAATACTTTTTAGATTAAGCTTAATACCAAATAATTTTAGGTATAAAAAAATTTTTCTAAATTCAAATTTACCAATAGAAATTGTTTCAAAAAATGGAGTAAAAGAATTTAATACAAATCACTATATAAAAATTTGTGACAATGCTTATAAAGATATTAGAAATAATAAAGCTAAAGAAAAATATAAATTAAAAAATAAAATCCAAACAATAAAACAAATTTACGGTGGATATGCAATAGAAGAAGAAGATTTAAGCAAAATAAATAAATTGAAAGAAAATATACAAGCGAAAAAAGGAGAACTATTAAAACAAGAAAAAGTTTTAAAATTTCAAAAAAAATTGACAAGCGAGTTGTATGAAGTAAGAGTAAAAAATGAAATAACAGAATTGCTAGATGAGAAAATAGATGAAAAAAGAAAACAAATAAATAAAATTTTAGACAAAATGGAAGAAAAAGATATTGAAAAAATATGTAAGATAAAAATACTTAGCAGTTACTGTAAAAGAATGAGCAGTCTTGTAATCTCAAATTATAATCAGGAAAAATATAATAATAAAAGAATAGAAACTATTATTAATGAGTTGTTTTCAGAAATAGAGATTTTTAAATTAAGTGGTGTAGTACAAACCAATATGTTTGTAATCACAAGCAATGATACAATTACAATTTATGACATAATATTTGAAACTATAATCGATTTAAAAGATGTAAATTTTGTGTTAAATATTAAAGTAGATAGTAAGTTTATTATACTAAAATTTTTATTTGATAAAAAACTTAAAAATTTAAAACAAAAGATAGAAAAACTTAAAATAGAAGAAATAACTACAATAGAAGAAAAAAACGATGAAGATGCTACAAAATTAGAAGTTGTAATTTTAAGGAGAGAAGGTTTATGATAATTCCTATTCTAGTAATACTATGTTTGACTCTAGTATTTCAAGTAATGAAAGTAATAGTTAAAACGACAGTAATTGATAAAAATTGGTTATCCTATATAGCAGAATATATTGTAATATTAGTTATACTATATGCTTTATTATGTGAAGCTTCCATAGATATTAGTAGTTTATTTATAATTATGGTTATATGTTTGGTGTATGAAATAATTTCTATAATTTTTATTTACTTTGAATACATTAAAAATGAAAAAATAACAGTCTTTTCAATTAAACAAGCAATAGATTCTTCTGATACTGGTATTTTAGTATTAAAAGGAAATAAAAAATTGATTATAAATAATGTTATGTATGATATTTTAAATAAGTTAGATATAAAAACAGATTATATTACAAAAATAAAAGCTATAAGTGAGCAACAAATGAATGGAAATTATATTATTAAAGTAGGAGATAAGCATTATCTATTTATAATTGATAAAAATGAGATAACTGCTTTTAATACAACAGAAGAATATACTTTAATAAAGGAACTAGATGAACAAAATAGAAAAATAGAACTTAATAATAAAGAAATAGAGGAAAACATTAAAAATATAGAACAACTTGAAAAAGAAAAGAACTTACTAAAAATAAAAAATAAATATCACGATTTACTTGGTCAAAATCTTTCAGTATTACAACAATATTTGAGTAGAGATGAAATAAACAAAGAAAATTTTGCAGAAATTAAATTTATGATAAAAAATATGTTTACTGAATTAGAAGATTCAGAAAATACTGACCAAAACTTGCAAAATTTAATAAAGATGCATAAGAAAAATGGGACAAACATTATAATAAATGGAAAATTACCCCAAAATGCAAAACAAGCAAAAGTATTTTTTGAAATAATAAGAGAAGCAACAACAAATGCAATAAAACACGCAGGAAGTTCACGAATTTTTGTAGATATTAAAGAAATGCTTGAAGATACATATATGGTAATTACTAACAATGGTAAAAAACCGAATGAATTTATTACAGAAAATGAGGGAATAAAAGGAATGAGAAGAAAGGTTGAAGAATTAAATGGATATTTCTATATTTCAACAATACCTAGATTTTCAGTAAATGTTTCAATAAGAAATAATAACTAACAAAAGCAACTACTATTTTAAATTTAGTAGTTGCTTTTTTATGGGTTCTTATTCAGGAGATTCAAGATTAGGAACTATTAAACCATTTGCTACACAATATACTGAAAGCTTTGCTAAGTTATCAAATCCAGTTTTTGAATAAATAGAGGAAATATGAGATTTTAATGTTCTTTGAGAAATTTGAAGTTTAGCTGCTACCTCATCTCTGTCTACTAATTTGCAGTATAAAGTAAGAACTTTTAATTCTGTATCTGTAAGGTTAGATAATATATTTTCTTTTAAATAGTTTTTCTTATCATTAGGATAAATAGAATAACCTTCTATAGTATTTTTAATAGTCATAACCATAGCATCTTTGCTAATATTCTTATATATAAAACTGTCAATTCCAGATTGTTTGCTTTCTGTAATAAAGTTATAATCTAAAACACCAGTCATAATGACAATCTTTATATCAGGTAATTCTTTTTTTAAAATTTTAGAATAAGCTATCCCACTTGAATTTTCTTCTGTACATATATCCATTAATATTAAGTCTGGTTTATATTTATTGCATAATTCTAAAGAGTCCTTCGCATTACCACTCGTTGCAACAACTTCAAAATCATCTTGTGAATTTAGTGTTTCAGCAATCATATCTCGTAACATTTTATGATCTTCTATTATAATTAATTTATACATACATAATTCTCCCTTTTGTTTCATTATATCCTACAATATTTAATTTTACTACAAAATTTGCAAAAAGAAAAGACTTAAAGCTAAAAAACATAAAATTGCACTTTTGGGGCAAAAAAAACCTTAAATTTAGCCCTAAAGTACGATGTTAAAAATAAAAAGGTATGATATATATTAATATAAATATGAAGGGAGGATTCTTAAAAATTAAGTGGTAAGCTCAAAGGGAATAACATATATAAAAATATTTAAAATATAAGGAGGAAAAATTATGGGATTTATTAAAGCATTTGCAGGAGCTATAGGAGGAACATTTGCAGATCAATGGAAGGATTTTTTTGTTCCTATGTCAGGAGTCCCAGCAACAGCTGGTATTTATCCAGCAGTACCACAAGGGACAAATGCAGGTAGAGGAGAAAACACAAAAGGTTCTAATAACATTATTTCGAATGGAAGTAAAATAGTTGTACCTGAAGGAATGGCGCTTATTACAATGCAAGAAGGAGGAATTACAGGATGCATTACAGAACCAGGAGGATTTGTTTTTTCATCAGATGATCCAAATGCAAAATCAATTTTTTCAGGTGATGGAATTGTATCATCTTTAATTACGCAAAGCTGGGAAAGATTCAAATATGGAGGTCAACCAGGATCTCAACAAACAGCTTTTTATGTAAATATGAAGGAAATACCAAACAATAGATTCGGTACACAAGCAGAAATATATTGGGATGATGCATATTTAAACGCACAGGTGGGTGCAGTAACAAGAGGTACATATACACTAAAAATAGTTGATCCTATTTTATTTATTAAAAACTTTGTACCAGCAAATTATTTATCAGATGGAGAAATATTTGACTTTGCTGATATGGATAATGATGCAGGAGCACAGTTATTTAATGAAGTAGTAAGTAGTTTATCTGCTGCATTTTCAAACTATACAAATGATCCAAGTAAAGGAAATCGTATAACAAAAATACAAGGAGACCAAATAGGATTTGCAAAATCATTATCACAAGCAGTTGAAGAGGGATACCAATGGAAAACAGATAGAGGTCTTGAAATTATTAAAGTTGCAATACAAGCAATTGAATATGATGAAGATACAAGAAAATTATTAAGTGATGTAAAAAAAGCAGATGCTTTATCAGGAGCAAGAGGAAATTCATTTATGCAACAATCTGTAGCACGTGGATTCCAAGCAGCAGGTGAAAATGGTGGAGGTGCTTCAGGAATGGCATTTATGGGAATGGGAA
>CASEEU010000037.1 GCA_949287075.1 uncultured Eubacteriales bacterium
GATGAATTCAAAAAATCAAATGGAATTGATTTAAAACAAGATAAAATGGCAATGCAAAGATTAAAAGAAGCAGCAGAAAAAGCAAAAATAGAATTATCAGGTGTTCAACAAACACAAATTAACTTACCATTTATTACAGCAGATAGTACAGGACCAAAACACTTAGATGTTACATTAACAAGAGCAAAATTTGAAGAATTAATCCATGATTTAGTAGAAGCAACTGCAGGACCTGTAAACCAAGCATTAAAAGATGCTGGAATCACATCAAATGATATTCATAAAGTATTATTAGTTGGTGGTTCTACAAGAGTTCCAGCTGTACAAGAAGTTGTAAAAAGAATTACAGGAAAAGAACCAGATAAAGGAATCAACCCAGATGAATGTGTTGCAATCGGTGCAGCTATTCAAGGTGGTGTTTTATCAGGAGATGTAAAAGACTTAGTATTATTAGATGTAACACCATTATCATTAGGTATTGAAACATATGGTGGTGTATTTACAAAATTAATTGAAAGAAATACTACAATACCAACGAAAAAATCTCAAATCTTCTCAACTGCAGCAGATGGTCAAACATCAGTTGAAGTTCACGTATTACAAGGTGAAAGAGAAATGGCAGCATATAACAAAACATTAGGAAGATTCCAATTAACAGGAATTCCAGCAGCACCAAGAGGTGTACCACAAATCGAAGTAACATTTGATATTGATGCTAATGGTATTGTTCATGTATCTGCAAAAGACATGGCAACAGGAAACGAACAAAATGTATCTATCACAGCTTCAACAAACTTAACTGATGAAGATATTGATAAAGCTGTTAAAGATGCAGAAGCACATGCTGCAGAGGATAAAAAGAAGAAAGAAGAAATTGAAGTTAGAAATAATGCTGAAAGTTTAGTATATAATAGTGAAAAGACATTAAATGATTTAGGAGACAAAATCAGCGGAGAAGAAAAAGCAAAAGTTCAAACAGAAATCGATAATACAAGAAAAGCATTAGAGTCAAATGATACAGAAAAGATTAAAGAAGCAACAGAAAAATTAACAAAAGTATTTTATGATATGTCTGAACAATTATATAAAAATGCAAATCCAAATGGAGCACAAGGAGCAGATCCAAATGCTGCACAAGCTGGAACAGAAGATAATGGAAATGCACAAGGAAATAATGGAAATGTATATGATGCAGATTATAAGGTAGAAGATGACAACAAGTAAAATCGAATGAAAGACTTCGTCTTACTTCGTTAAGTTTCGAAAAAAATCTTTCGATATACAAAATGTATTATCTTAAGATTTTTTTCTTACTTACCTAGTAATACTCATTTTTGATTCGATTTACAAAAAACTTCCAAAATTGGCAAAAAATCGTAAAATTTTGCAAAAAGTAAAATTAGAAAGAGGAGAAGAGTGAAAGAATGGCAGGGAAAAGAGATTATTATGAAGTGTTAGGTGTTAATAAAAATGCGACAGATGATGAATTAAAAAAAGCATATAGAAAACTAGCAAAAAAATATCATCCAGATGCCAATCCAGATAATAAAGCAGAAGCAGAAGCTAAATTTAAAGAAGTTAATGAAGCTTATGAAACTTTATCAGATCCACAAAAAAGAAAGATGTATGATCAATTTGGACCAGATGGACCACGAGGATTTAATGGAGCAGGAGGACCATTTGGAGGACAAAACGGATACTATTCTTATACATCTTCTGGTTTTGATGGATTTGGTGACTTCGGAGATTTAGGAGATATCTTTTCTTCATTCTTTGGAGGAGGTTTTGGTGGTGGCAGAAGTAGTAGCAGAAAACAAAATGGACCAAGAAAAGGTGCAGATTTAAACCTTCATATTGATATTACGTTTGAACAAGCCTTTCTAGGAGTAGAAAAAGAAATTACGATTACTAGAAATGAAGAATGTCAAGTATGTCATGGAACAGGTGCAAAGCCTGGTACGTCTGTTACAAAATGTCCAACTTGTAATGGTACAGGACAAATTAGACAAGTACAAAATACCATATTGGGACAAATGCAAACCACGAGAACTTGTACAAATTGTCATGGAACAGGTGAAATCATAAAAGAACCTTGTGAAAACTGTAAAGGAAAAGGAACTGTTAGAAAACAACCTAAAATCAAAGTAAAGATACCAGCAGGTATTGACGACGGTCAAACGGTTGTCCTAAGAGGTGAAGGAGAACCTGGAGAAAAAGGTGGACCTAAAGGTGATTTATATATAACTGTTAAATTAAAAAAACATAGTATTTATTCAAGAAAAGGAAATCATGTCTATTGTGATGTACCAATTACCATAACACAAGCATCTTTAGGTGCAGAACTAGAAATACCAATGGTAGATGGAAGTAAAGAAAAATATAAAATACCAGAAGGAACACAAACGGGAACCAAGTTTGTCATAAGAGGAAAAGGATTCAAATCAGTAACTTCAAATCAAGTTGGTGATTTTGTATTTACGGTTAATGTGCAAACACCAAAAAGACTTTCTAAAGAACAAAGAGAATTGTTAGTACAATTAGCAAGAACAATGAATGAGCAACCACCAATTAAAAAAAGAGGAATATTTGGATAAAAATGTCGCATAGAGTTCGTTTTTCTATGCGACATTTCTTTTTTATTTTACTAGACATATAATGGAAAAAAAGATATAATATACAAGAATATAAAAACCAAAAGGAAGAATAGAAACATGAAAGAAAGTAAAAAGAAAAAAGTATTATTTATTTCGAGTACAGGAGGACATTTGACAGAATTGTTACAACTTTCTCCTTTGTTTGAAAAATATGATTATCATATTATAACTGAAAAAGATAAAGTGAATGAACATTTAAAAGAAACCTATGGAGAAAAAATAGATTTTTTACCCTATGGAACAAGAGCAAAACTATTTACATATATATTTAAATATTTATACTTATGTATTAAAACAGTATATTACTATTTTAAATTAAGACCAAAGGTAATTGTAACAACAGGAACACATACAGCAGGACCGATGTGTATATTAGGAAAAGTATTTGGAAGCAAAATTATCTATATAGAAACATTTGCAAATACCAATAAAAAAACGGCAACAGGAAGGTTGTTATATCCAATAGCAGATTTATTTATTGTGCAATGGGAAGAAATGCTAAAAATATATCCAAAAGCAGTTTATGGAGGTTCGATTTATTAATGATTTTTGTAATGTTAGGAACACAAAATAATCCATTTCAAAGACTATTAGAAGAAATAGATAGATTAATTAGCAAAAATGTAATTGATGAAGAAGTGGTAGTACAGGCTGGATATACCCAGTATCAGCCTCAAAATGAAACAATGAAGATAATTGATTTTATGCCAAGAGAAGAATTAGATACCTATGAACAGAATGCAAACTTCATTATTACACATGGAGGTGTAGGATCTATTATTACTTCACTTGAAAAAGGAAAAAAAGTAATTGCTGTGCCAAGATTACATCAATACGGAGAGCATGTGAATAATCATCAAACAGAAATTGTGGAAAAATTTAATAAAAGTGGAAACATTATTGGTTTGCATTCTGTAGAAGAATTAGAAGAAGCAATCAAAAAGGTGCAAGATTTTGAACCAAAGCCATATATTGAAAACAATCGAAAGATGTTAGAAATCATAGAAAACTTTATCGATACAGTATCCTAAAGAATTTATCAGGAAATAGTAAAAAGGGTTAGTAAAGTAAAGAAAGAGGAAAGAATTTGAAAGAAAAAATAAGAAAAGAAAATCAAAAGATAAAAGAAAAAATGAAAGAAAAATTAGAAAAAATGAAAAACAAAGAGACAGATAAAAAGGAAAAGAAAATAACCAAAGCCAAAATAAAATTAATAGCCAATCGATTTTTTAATTCGATAGGTTTTCCCATTTTAATAGGAATTTTATTATTTTTAAAAACGCTCTTTTTTTACGAAAATACGATTTCTATTAGAGAAACAATAGATAAAGATACAGTTTTGGGTACAATTGCATTTTTAACAACAATGATTTGTGTAATATGTGCATTACCTAATAGAGGAAGAACCATTACCACAATTGTAGTAGACATATTGTTAAGTATCATATTATTTGCAGATAATGTATATCATACGTATTCAAGTTCTGTATTATCTGTGGCACAAATGATGAATCTTCAATATGGTGAAGAAATTATGGATACACTTCCAATGTTAATACAAGCAAAAGAAATCCTATATTTCTTAGACTTTTTATTAATTATTGTGTTATTATGTGCAAAGGCTTTAAAGATTCATAAAAAAGCAAAAACAAAATGGAGAACAAAGCTAGCAAAAGTTTTAGTAGGAATGATTGCCATAGCATTGTTTTTCAAAATAGATGTAGACTTTATTGAAAAAACAAAAGAAGACCCATTTAATAAAGATATGCAGGTAAAGAAAAGTACTATTTATGGATATCATATATCAGATATAGAAAATACAATCAATATAAAAAAACAAGCAAAGTACACGAGCAAAGAGGTGCTTTTGACCGATTATGATAAACTAAAAGAAGAATATGATGAACATTATGGAAAAACAAATTATGATATACAAGGAATTGCAAAAGAAAAAAATGTTATCATTTTGCAATTAGAATCTATTCAGAACTTTGTCATTAATAAAGAAATTAATGGAAAAGAAATTACTCCAAACTTAAATAAATTTATTAATGAAAATATAGAAATTTCTAATATGTTTATGCAAAGTTATTCATCAACAGCAGATTCAGAATTTTCTACAGTAACGTCATTATATCCTATGGAAAATGGAATGTCTTATAGCCGATATTATACAAATACATATGATGATATTTTTACGATGTTTGATAATGAAGGGTACACCACTTCTTATATGCATGGGAATTACGGATTTTTCTGGAATAGAGAAAATGTATACAAAACTTTTGGTGTAGAAAATATTGAATTAAAAGATGCTTTTGCAGATACATCAGAAAATATCATGGGATATTTATCAGATGAGTTATTATATACACAGGCAGTAGAAAAATTAAAAGGCTATGATATGCCATTTATATCCTATATTGTTTCAGCATCTTCACACACATCATTTAGTTTAGACGGCTTAGAAGATAGAAGCAAAGTGAATATTAATGTAGGAAAATATAAAGATACCTTTTTTGGAAACTATTTAGAATCTGTTAATTATGCAGATTATGCTTTTGGAATATTTATAGATAAATTAAAAGAAGCCAATCTATATGATGACACAGTGATTCTTTTATTTGGTGATCATAATGGAATGGATATGTATAATGAAGAAATGTTAGATTTTTTACAAGGGACAGATTCAGAATTAACAGATACAGATATTAAATTAAATTATATCAGAGTTGCTTGTGGGATGAAAATTCCAGGAATAGAAAATATAAAAATAGAAAAACCAGTTAGCAAATTAGATATAAAACCAACATTTGCCTATTTAATAGACGGAAATGCTGGATTTAGTCTGGGAGCCAATATGTTTGCAAGAAAAGATTTCATATGCTTAAATAACGAAAGAATGGTTACAAGTCGATACTATTTTGATGAAAAATGGTATCACATCAAAGATGGAACAGAAATAAACTTAGAAGAACTACCACAAGATGAGAGAGAATTACTAGAAGATTATTATGAAAATATGAGAAAAGAATTAGACATATCTATTTCAATAAGTATCAACAATTTGTTACGTTAGGGACGTGTCAAAATGGACAAAAAATGACAAAAAGGGACAGGAGTGTGGCAAAAACTTTAAGAGGGTGATTTAGAAGTAGAGAAAAATGATCAATCCTGTTTCCGGAAACAATTAAAACCCTACAATTGCTCATAAAAAAGGAGGAGACTATAAAATGGAGGAAGACAGAATTATCAGTCCAGAATTAGAAAATACAGGAGAAGAACGATTAGAAAATTCATTAAGACCAAAAACATTAGATGAGTATATTGGACAAGACAAAATCAAAGAAAATATGAAAATTTATATAGAAGCAGCCAAAAAAAGAGGGGAACCATTAGACCATGTTTTATTATATGGACCTCCTGGTCTAGGAAAAACAACGTTATCCAATATTATATCTAATGAGATGAATTCTAATATAAAAATTACTTCTGGTCCAGCCATTGAAAAACCAGGAGATTTAGCAGCACTTCTTACAAATCTTTCAGAATTTGATGTTTTGTTTATAGATGAAATCCATAGACTTAGTAAAAGTGTTGAAGAAATCTTATATCCAGCTTTAGAAGATTATACATTAGACATTATTATTGGAAAAGGACCAAGTGCAAGATCAATCAGATTAGATTTACCAAAATTCACATTGATTGGGGCGACTACAAAAGCAGGGTCATTAACAACGCCACTAAGAGACAGATTCGGAATTGTGCATAGATTAGAATTATATTCTGTAGAAGACCTTACCAAAATTGTAAAACGTTCTGCCGGAATCTTAAATGTAGAAATAGAGGAGGAAGCAGCAACAGAAATTGCTAGAAGATCAAGAGGAACTCCAAGAATAGCTAACCGTTTATTAAAAAGAGTTAGAGATTATGCAGCTGTGTTAGGAGATGGAGATATTACTCTAAAAATTACGAAACATGCTTTAAATAAACTAGAAATTGATGAGCTAGGACTAGATGAAATTGATAGAAAAATATTAGATACCATGATTGTACAATATGCGGGAAGACCAGTTGGAATAGAAGCATTAGCAGCAACCGTTGGGGAAGAAGTAGACACAATTGAAGATGTATATGAACCATATTTAATTCAGATTGGATTTATTGCAAGAACATTGAGAGGAAGAGTGGTCTTACCACCGGCATATCAGCATTTAGGGTATCCAATGTCGCATTGAGATCGTTTTTCTGTGCGACATTATGAAAAAGAAATAATATAGAAAAGTAAAGGAAGTTGAAAAATGAAACTATTATTACATACTTGTTGTGCACCATGTAGTGTATATTGTATAGACTCATTAAGAAAAGAAAATATTGAACCAACCGTGTATTGGTTTAATCCTAATATCCATCCATATATGGAATATAAAGCGAGAAGAGATTGTTTAAAAGAATATACAAAAAGTATTAATGTAGAAGCTATATTTGAAGAAAACTATGGACTAGATGAATTTTGCAAGCAGGTGATAAATCGTCTAGATACTAGATGTCAAGAGTATTGCTATCCAGTGAGATTAGAACAAACGGCAAAATATGCAAAAGAAAATGGATATACTCATTTTTCTACTACTTTATTAGTTAGTCCATATCAAAATCATGAAGCTTTAATAGAAGTGGCAAATCAAATGGCTAAGAAATATGGTGTAGAATTTTTATATAGAGATTTTCGTGTAGGTTTCAGAGAAGGACAAGCAAAAGCAAGAGAGTTAGGTTTATATATGCAAAAGTATTGTGGTTGTATTTTTTCAGAAGAGGATAGGTATCAAAAGAAAATTGAGAAAGATAAGAAAGCGAGTGGAATAGATAATGAGTGATTTTATTGAAACAATCAATGGAAGAAATTATACAATTGATGAGGCAAAGCAATTATATATAAATTATACTTTAAGACATGGAGGGAAAATTACACAAAGATTTAGAGATTGTAAAGTAAAAATATATCCTAATCAATTGCCAAATGGAATTAGAGCTTTAGCAAACTCCAACGCTGAAACAAATCAAATTAATATGAGGAAAGAACAATCGATTGTTACTTTTTTTCATGAATGCGGACATTTGAGAAAAGCATGGCAAGATTCTTCAGGAATTTGGCATACCAATTGGCAGAATGAAACGGATTATACAGCACAAATGTCTTATGAAGATACAGCAAATAATATTGTTCGCATAAATAGAGGAACAAAAGGTTTGGCAATGGGAGAAGCCGAAGCAGAATTATATGCCAGCAAAGTGTATTGGGATTTATGTGGTAATACGCCTCAAGCATATGCTTACACTGCTACAAGAACACAGTATGATGAAGAAATTATTAATTTAAAAAAGATAGCACTTGTTTTAGGGGTAAATGAAGATGAAATCTTATCTTGGGATAGTGAAAATGACTATGGAAGAAATCAATTAAGAGGTTTATTTACGAAACTTACAGGAAGAGAAGAGTTTTGGGATTCATTGGAATATAGACTAGATTATGTATCTATGCCTACATTTATTAGACTATCACATCCTTCGTTTAGAATTAGTGAGACATCCTTGAAAAATGTGGAATTATATAGAGAAAACTTAAATGATGCACTTAAAGTTTGCTTAAAAAAAGATGTACAAAAAAGATATTATCAATCTATGGGATGTTCTGACAATGAATTTGAACAAATATATGAACAGAAGATAAATCAATATGAACAATTAGAAAAACAACTTATGCAGATTAGAGGAGGAAATGAACTTTAAGAACTGCCCCTAAAGTTCCAAAAAATAGGAGAAGAGAATGAAAGAAAAGGTAATAGAGTTTATGAATTCAAAAAAATTGATTTTGATAGTTTTTGTGTTAGCAGCTATTTTATTTGCCATACCATCTATGAAGTATTTATTAGAAAATGGAACAATATTCAATTTTAATGAATATTTTAAATTTTGTTTAGATGATACAAATCGAGTAGAACAAACGATTATATATTTAGTAATTTTAACGATATTAACCATATGCTATTTTTTTATTGTGAAAAATAGAGATAAACTATTAAAAACAAATAAACAAATGTATATGTTTATAGCTATCATGTCAATGATTTTTGTAATTATTGTACCATTCTTAAGTTCAGATGTCTTTTATTATTTGGGAGTAGGAAGATTGGATAGTGCATATGGACAAAATCCATACTATGTAACTATACAAGACTTTGTAGAAACTGGAGATAATAGCCAATATTTAGAACAAGATACGGTATTAGCCAAAGGATATGAAAATGATTGGGGGAGCACAACAGTAGTATATGGACCAGTTTGGACATTGATTTGTAAGATAGTAGCAGGAATTTCCTTTGGAAATATTGATATTAGCTTATTGTTATTCAAATTACTAAATATGGTGATTCATTTAGTAAATTGCTATCTTATCTATAAAATAACAGGAAAAAAATTATTTGTATTATTATATGGATTAAATCCATATATACTTATAGAAGGAATTGCCAATGTGCATAATGATATATATGTTGTAACATGTATATTAGCATCTTTATATTTCTTGTTAAAAAAGAAAAATATCATTGTGGGTATTGTATTTTTAGCGTTAGCTACTGCCATAAAATATTTTGCAATTCTATTATTACCATTTATCATTATATATTATTTCAGAGACAAAAAACCTGGGGAAAGATTGAAGAACTGCATTTTATATGGTATGCTGTTTGTACTGATAGTAGTCATTACATATTTACTATATATACAAGACATACAAGTGTTAAGTGGAATCATGACACAACAAGAAAAATTCACCAAAAACTTTTATATTATGCTAATGGAATATTTTGATATACCAAATTTAGTTACGAATGTAAATAGAATATTGCTAATATCATTTATCATTATCTATTTCTTTACTTGTTTAACATTGTTGTTCAAAAAACAGATAACATTTAGAGAAGAAATGAGAAAGGCAGAATATTTTTTAATAGCATTTCTATTTTTACTCATTACCAATTTTCAGCCATGGTATATCATGTGGTTATTCCCAGTAATGATGTGGCAAAGAAAAGAAATACTAGAATTAGTTATACAAATCGCATTAATCAGTCAATTTGCCAATAGTGTTTTCTTAGTCAATGGAGAAGGATGGAGAAATGGAACACCATTTACATTTTTCATGTTATTAGGTGTATGTATATGTTTAATGTCGCATAGAAAAACGATCTCAATGCGACAAATGTCGCGTAGAAAAACGATCTCAATGCGACAAAGGAGGAAAAGATGGATAATTTTGTTTTAATCGATGGAAATAGTATTATGAATCGAGCTTTTTATGGAATTATGGGAAGTAAAATGCTAACGACGAAAGATGGAAAATATACAAATGCGGTATATGGATTTTTAGCAATTTTATTTAAATTAATAGAAGATACCAATCCACAATATATGGCAGTGGCATTTGACTTAAAAGCTCCAACAGCAAGACATAAGTTATATGAGGGCTATAAAGCAAACAGAAAAGGAATGCCAGATGAATTGGCAGAACAAATGCCTTTAATCAAAGAAATATTAAGAGCAATGAATATAGATATAGTGGAAAAAGAAGGGTATGAAGCAGATGATGTTTTAGGAACACTTTCTAGATATGGAGAGAAACAAGGACTTCATGTTACCATATTATCAGGAGATAGAGATACCTTTCAATTAGCAACAGATCATGTAACGATTCGAATTCCTAGAACAAAAGGTGGAAAAACAGAAACCGATTTATTTGATAGAAATAAAATCATAGAAACCTATGGAATAGAACCAAAACAATTAATAGAGGTAAAAGGTTTGCAAGGAGATAGTTCAGATAATATACCAGGTGTTCCAGGAATTGGAGAAAAAACAGCATTATCTTTGATTCAGAAATATGGTTCTATTAATAATTTATATGACAAAGTAGAAAAAAATGAAGATGATTTAAAAGGAAAACAAAGAGAAAAAATTAAAGATAATAAAGAATTAGCAGAATTATCCAAAACATTAGGAACGATTAATTTAGAAGTACCAATCGAAGATACATTAGAACAATTTAAAGTAGAAGAATGGGACAAGGAAAAAGTATTAAAACTATTTAAAGAATTAAATTTTAATCGATATATTGAACGTTTTCATCTAACAGGAGAAAAAAATAGCGAAGAGGAAACTTATAAAATAGAATTTAAAACAGCTGAAAAATCTATAGAAGAGGTTATCAATATAGTCAAAGCACAAAAAAGCATGACATTCTATTTACAAACAGAAGCAGATGAATTATCTGAAAATATTATAAAAGAAACAATAACAGGAATGAGTGTATATAATCCAGACACACAAGAAGCCTATTATATAAAACTAAACCAAGAAGAAATAGCACGACTAAAAGAAATATTTGAAGATGCAAATATAAAAAAGACAAGCATCAATTTAACTAAAGTATATATTTTGTTGAAACAAGTAGATATTACTTTGGATG
Source organism: uncultured Eubacteriales bacterium (assembly GCA_949287075.1). Taxonomy (GTDB): domain Bacteria; phylum Bacillota; class Clostridia; order TANB77; family CAG-508; genus CAG-269. Next base: position 11,179 of record CASEEU010000037.1, read on the forward strand.
GCATCGAAAATGATATATCTATAGGAGCCTATATTTTAAATCCAACAAACAATAAATTAGACCTTAAAAATTTAGCAATGCAATATTTAGAACTAGATATAGAAGAATATATAGGAGCAGAAGATAGTCAAAAACAAATGACTTTATTTGAAGAAAATACTATACAAAATGATAAAAAAGATTCAGAAAAATATACCTTGTATGCATATGTGATTGAAAAAATAAATACAATGATTTTACAAAAGTTAAAAGAAACCAATAGTTTTGATTTATACACCAACATTGATATGCCAACCGTAGAAGTGTTATCTAGTATGCAATGGAACGGAATGTATGTAGATGAACAAGAATTAAGTGCATTTGGAAAAGAATTAACTTCACAAATTGAAGTGTTAACAAAAGTAATTCATGAAATGGCAGGGGAAGAATTTAATATTAATTCTACAAAACAATTAGGAGAAATTCTTTTTGAAAAAATGAAATTACCAGTTATTAAGAAAACCAAAAATGGATATTCTACAGATGTAGATGTATTAGAAAAACTAAAAAGAGAAGATCCGATTATTGGAAAGATATTAGAATATAGACAATTAACGAAATTAAATTCTACCTATGTAGAAGGATTAAAACCATTTATTAATCCGAAAACAAAAAGAATTCATTCCTTTTTCCATCAAACCATCACAGCAACAGGAAGAATTAGTTCAACAGAGCCTAATTTACAAAATATTCCTACCAGATTTGAATTAGGAAAAAGAGTAAGAAAGGTATTTAAACCAGAAGAGGGAAAAGTATATATTGATGCAGACTATTCTCAAATAGAGCTAAGAGTATTAGCACATATTTCAGAAGATAAACACATGATAGATGCTTTTAACCATAATGAAGATATTCATAAACAAGCAGCTTCAAAAGTTTTTAAAACACCAATTGATGAAGTAACCAAAGAACAAAGAAGTAATGCAAAAGCTGTCAACTTTGGGATTGTCTATGGAATTAGTGATTTTGGATTAGCAGAACAACTAGGAATTTCTAGAAAAAAAGCGAAACAATATATAGATGAATATTTAACAGAGTATGCAGGAATAAAAGAATTTATGGAGAATATTATTGAAAAGACAAAAGAAAAAGGATATGTTGAAACCCTATTTCATAGAAGAAGATATGTACCAGAATTAACTTCTAAAAACTATATGGTAAGACAATTTGGTAATCGAGTAGCAATGAATACACCAATTCAAGGAACAGCAGCGGATATTATGAAAATAGCAATGATTAATGTAAATAAAGAATTGAAGACAAGAGAATTAGAAGCAAAGATTGTTTTACAAGTACATGATGAAATGATGATTGAAGCTCCAGAAAGTGAAAAGGAAGAAGTAAAAGAGATTATGAAAAAGGAAATGGAGTCTGCAATACAATTGAAAATACCACTTGTTGCAGAAATATCAGAAGCAAAAAATTGGTATGATTGTAAATAAAAGGGAAAACTTAAAATTTGAAGGAGAGAAAATTTTTGATAAAAAACAAATATAAAATCATAATCGGTACGGTTATTGTGGTACTCATAATAGCTATACTGTTTGTTCTGTTTAAAGATAAATTATTAAAAATGCTATATCCTAAAACATACAGTGAAATTGTATCAGTCTATGCAGAAGAATATGATGTAGAGGAAAATTTAATATATGCAGTGATAAAAGCAGAAAGTAATTTTGAAAGTCAGGCAGTTTCTAATAAAGATGCAATTGGCTTAATGCAAATTGTGGAAGAAACTGCTGTTGATGTTGCAAAAAAGAATAACATAGAGATTAATACAGAAAATATAGAAGAAGAAATATTAGACATTGATAATAATATCAATATCGGAACAAAATACCTATCTACATTATTAACACAATATGGAAATATAGAAGTGGCATTAGCAGCATATAATGCAGGTATTGGAACTGTGAATAATTGGATAGAAAAACAAGTTATAAAAGCAGATGGTTCAGATATTGAAAATATACCATACAAAGAAACCAATAATTATGTGAGAAAGATATTAAGAGACTATCATATATATAATGAGTTATATGGATAGTCCCGTTGAGATCGTTTTTGTTTGGGACATTTGTCCCATAGAGATCGTTTCTGTTTGGGACATTTAAGAAATCTTTTTATAAAAAATGGTTGAAAAAACAATAAAATTGTAATATAATTGTAACGAAATTGTAATAAGAAAAACATATCATGATAAAATCATGGATTTTGATATATATTATAGAAGGGAAGATATGCAAATGTTTAAATTTGGTTTTGGACAAGATGTAGGAATTGATTTAGGAACTGCAACTGTAATTGTATATGTAAAAGGGAAGGGAATCGTATTAAGAGAACCTTCTGTTGTTGCTGTAGACAATATTACAGGAGAAGTTTTAGCAGTAGGACAAGAAGCTAGAAGAATGCTTGGAAGAACACCAGGAAATATTGTTGCAACAAGACCATTGAGAGATGGTGTTATATCAGATTATACTGTCACAGAAAAAATGTTAAAACATTTTATTAATAAAGTTTGTGGTAAATTTATATTTGCACCAAGAATTATGATTTGTATCCCTTCACAAGTAACAGAAGTTGAGAAAAAAGCAGTTATTGATGCAGCAACACAAGCAGGTGCAAGAAAAGTATATTTAATCGAAGAACCAATTGCGGCAGCCATTGGAGCTGGAATTGATATTTCAAAACCATGTGGAAATATGGTAGTGGATATTGGTGGAGGAACAACTGATATTGCTGTCATATCATTAGGTGGTTCTGTTGTGAATACCTCTTTAAAAGTAGCCGGAGATAAATTTGATGAATATATTGTAAAATATATTAAGAAAAAACATAACATCATGATAGGAGAAAGAACAGCAGAAGATTTAAAAGTGAATATTGGTTGTGTATATCCTAAAATACAAGATACAGAAATGGATATTAGAGGAAGAGATTTAGTAACAGGGCTTCCAAAAACGTTAACCGTTCGTTCTAGTGAAATGCTAGAAGCATTAATAGAACCAGCTATGATGATTGTAGATGCCGTTCATTCTGTATTAGAAAGAACACCACCAGAATTGTCAGCAGACATTAGTGATAAAGGAATTTATATGACAGGTGGAGGTTGCTTAGTTGATGGATTAGATAAGCTATTACAAGAAAAAACAGGAATTAATGTTATGATTGCACAAGACACCGTATCATGTGTGGCATTAGGAACAGGAAAAGCATTAGACAATTTAGATGTGTTAGAAGGAAAAACATCTAGATAGGTTTAAAAAGTAATTCTAAAAATTGAAAATACGAGAATAACGAAATGAAGAAGAGAAAACAATGATAAAGCAAAAATTGTTTTCTTTTTTATATCATAGATAGCGTTTTATATAATAAACAGAGTTTTATAAAAGGAGAAAAAAATGAAAACAGTAGCATTTATTACATTGGGGTGCAAAGTAAATCAATATGAAACAAATGCCATGACACAACAATTTATAGAAAAAGGATATAAAGTGGTAGACCATACTGAAAAAGCAGATATTTATATCGTCAATACTTGTACAGTAACCAATATGTCAGATAGAAAATCTAGACAAATGTTAAGAAGAGTAAAAGAATTAAATAAAAAAGCAATTGTTGTTGCTTGTGGCTGTTATGCACAAGTAGCAAAAGAAGAATTAAAGAAAATAGAAGAGATTAATTTAGTGTTAGGAAATAATGAGAAAAAAGAAATTGTAGAGCATGTTGAAAAATATATAGAAAGTAATATTTCAGAAGTACAAACAGAAGATGTCATGAGCCAAAGAGAGTTTGTAGAATTTGGTGATATTACCTTTACAGAAAAGACAAGAGCAGTTATCAAAATTCAAGATGGATGTGACCGTTTTTGTTCTTATTGCATTATTCCATATGCACGAGGAAGAGTAAGAAGTAGAAAGCCAGAACATATCTTATCTGAAATTCAAAAAATTGCCAAAGAAGGCATAAAAGAAGTGGTAATCACAGGTATTCATATTGCCTCATATGGAAAAGACTTTAAACAAGAATATCGACTAATCGATTTATTAGAAGAAATGAATGCAATAGAAGGAATAGAAAGAATCAGACTAGGATCGATAGAGCCATTATTAATAACAGAAGAATTTGTAAACAGATTAAAAACATTGCCAAAAGTATGTCATCAATTTCATTTATCATTACAAAGTGGATGTGATGAAACATTAAACAGAATGAATAGAAGATATACGACAGAGCAATTTAAAGAAATAACAGAATTATTAAGAAAAACATTTGAAGATGCCATCTTAACAACAGACATTATTGTAGGATTTCCAGGAGAAAGTGAAGAAGAATTTGAAAAAACATACGAATTTTTAAAAGAAATCAAATTTTATAAAATGCATGTATTCAAATACTCACCAAGAAAAGGAACCAAAGCAGCCGTGATGCCAAATCAAATTGATGGTAATAAAAAAGAAGAAAGAAGTAGAAGACTAATTGAATTATCAAATGAGAATGAAAAAGCATATAATGAGCAATATATAGGAAAAGAAGTAGAAGTCCTTTTCGAAGAAGAAAAAAATGGTGTGTGGCAAGGACATACGAAAAATTACATATTAGTACATTACAAAACAGAGAAAGATATGGAAAATAAAATGATAAAACTGCAATGTAAAAGTGCAGAACAAGAATATATTGTCGCATAGAGATCGTTTCTCTGTGGGACATTTTGTCGCATAGAGATCGTTTTTCAATGCGACATTTTGTAACTAAATTGTAATAATTTTGTAATTGATATTTAACAAAAAAAGAAGCAAAAAGTATTGATAAATAATAGAAGATATAGTACAACTAAAATAAAGATATGATTTACAAAGGAGAATTTGAAATGGCAGATATAAGAGATGAGATTGACTTATGTGATGAAATAGAGTTTAATGATGAAAAAAATAACTTACCTGTACTTGCAAAGCAAGGATTTTGGGCAAGATTTAAAGCATTCTGGTTTCAAGAAATTGAATTAAGTGAAATAATTAAAAAGCAATTAAACAATACATTTAGAAAGAAAAATGCAGAAGTATAAAATTGTTTTTAAAAGTATAGCAAAATAAACAAAAATATGCTATACTTTTTTTGTTTTAAAAGCAATTTATTTTAAGCGAAATTTGTTTTAGAAGCAAAAGGAGAGAAAAGAAAAATGGCAAAAAGTAAAACAATTTTTGTATGTAGTGAATGTGGTAACGAGTCTAGTAAATGGCTTGGAAAATGTCCTGCTTGTAATAGTTGGAATACTTTTTATGAGCAAAAAGTAGTGGAAACAAAAGCGGGAGGGCACAAAGATTTAAATAAAAGCGAAAATAAACCACAAAAGTTAAATTCTTATGAGGCAAAAGAGACATTGAGAACTTCTACAGGCTTTGGAGAGCTAGATAGAGTTTTAGGTGGAGGGCTTGTAAAAGGTTCGCTTGTGTTGCTTGGTGGAGAGCCTGGAATTGGAAAGTCTACGTTAATTTTGCAGATATGTGATAAGGTAAAAGGTGAAGGAAAGGTCTTATATGTTTCTGGTGAGGAATCTGCAGAACAGATTAAAATGAGAGCAGATAGACTAGGCATCCATAATGATGATATCCTATTTTTAGGAGAAACTGATATTGATGTTGTCAATCAAGCAATTATAGAAATTAATCCAAAACTTGTGATTATTGATTCGATTCAAACTATGTATTCAGAAGAAATTTCAGCTGCTGCAGGTAGTGTTAGTCAAGTAAGAGAGATTACTTCACAGGTCATGAGAGTTTGTAAATCTAGAGCGATTACGACAATTATTATAGGACATGTAACAAAAGAGGGAAATATTGCAGGTCCAAGAGTTTTAGAACATATGGTAGATACCGTATTGTATTTAGAAGGAGAAAGATATTTTTCATATAGAGTACTTAGAGGTGTCAAGAATAGATTTGGTTCAACCAATGAAATTGGTATGTTTGAAATGAATGAGGAAGGTATGTGTGAAATTACCAATCCATCAGATATTCTCATTTCTGAAAGAGAAGATAATCCAGCAGGTTCTTGTATTGTATCAAGTATAGAAGGAACAAGAGCGATTTTAATAGAATTACAAGCTTTAACGACACAAAGTATTTTTGGATTTCCAAAAAGAACAGCAAATGGAACAGATTATAATCGATTAGCACTATTAATTGCTGTTTTAGAAAAAAGAGCAGGTATCATGTTGGGAAGTCAAGATATTTATCTAAATTTAGTAGGTGGTATCAGAGTCAATGAACCATCTATTGATTTAGGAATGATGATGGCAGTGGTTTCAAGTTTTAAAAATGTACCGATTCCTAAAGATATGGTAATCATTGGAGAAGTTGGTTTGACAGGAGAAGTTAGAAGAATTAATGTCATTGATAAAAGGTTAAAAGAAGCAGAAAAATTAGGATTTAAGAGTTGCATTATTCCAGAATCTAACAAAAAAGACTTGAAAGAAACATATAAATTAGATATAATAGGTGTCAGCAATATTAATGAAGCAATGAAAAAAATTGGATTGAAATAGTTTGATTGCATAATTAAAGGGGAGAAGGGAGATTAATTTTGAAAAAGGTAAAAGAAGATAATATTACATCTGTTTTAAAATTAATAGCTCCAGGAACACCAATAAGAGAGGGTCTGGAAAGTATATTAAGAGCAAAGACAGGAGCATTATTATTAATTACAGATAATAATGAAGTGATAAAAGAAATTGTTGATGGTGGATTTGTTATCAATGAAGATTATACATCATCAAAATTATATGAGTTGGCAAAAATGGATGGAGCCATTGTATTAAGTGGAGATATGAAAAAAATCCTGTATGCCAATGCACAATTAATTCCAGAACATGAAATTCAAACAACAGAAACAGGAACAAGACATAGAACAGCAGAAAGAACAGCAAAACAAACAGGAGAATTGGTCATTAGTATTTCACAAAGAAGAAATATTATTACTGTATTTAAAGGAAATGACAGATATGTGTTAGAGGATACAGATGTTGTATTAAATAAAGCAAATCAAGCAATTCAAACATTAGAAAAATATAAAAAAGTATTTGATAATAAATTAAATATATTGAATGAATATGAATTTAATGATATAGTAACATTGCAAAATGTTGTACTTGCTATTCAAAGGGCAGAAATGGTTATGCGAATTGTAGATGAAATACAAAGACAGATTTATGAACTCGGAGATGACGGAAGATTAGTCAAAATGCAATTAGACGAATTAATCGGTGGACTTGAAAAAGAAGAAAGTTTCATTATAAAAGATTATGTTGTCAAAAAGAAAAAATCTCCTGAAAAAATACTAGAAGAATTAAAAGAACTAGAATATGAAGAATTATTAAAAGAATCTTCTATTGCAAAACTATTAGGATATGAATATTTTGATAATTATGATGAAGTGGCAGTGTATCCAAAGGGATATCGAATATTAAGTAAAGTGCCAAGAATGCCAAACAACATAGTAGAAAACTTAGTAGATTCTTTCAAATCTTTTCAACATATATTGGCAGCAGATATTGAGAGCTTAGATGAAGTAGATGGTATAGGAGAAGTAAGAGCAAGAACGATTAAGCAATCATTAAAAAGAATGCAAGAACAATTTATTTTTTAGTAAAGAAAGGAAAAGTGAAAAAAGATGGGAAAATTTAAAAATGTTATATGGATAGTTGCTTTAATTATTTTAATCGTTTTAATAGGAATTATTGGTTATGGATATTATAGAAATGCAACAATGGAAGTTACAAGACCTGTTGCAACAATGGAAGTAGAAAATTTTGGAACAGTCAAATTTGAATTGTATCCAGAATATGCACCAGAAACAGTAGCAAATTTCATAACATTGGCCAATAGAGGATTTTATGATGGTCTAACATTCCATAGAATTGTAAAAGATTTTATGATTCAAGGTGGAGATAAAAATGGTGATGGAACAGGAGTGGCAACAACAAAAGATTTAAGAGATGATGGTGATGATACAGAATATACAATAAAAGGTGAATTCATATCAAATAATGTAGATAACAAATTACAATTTGAAGAAGGTGTTGTCGCAATGGCAAGATCTGATTACACCAATTATTCTTCATCTTTGAAAGAGGAATCATATAATTCAGGAAGTTCTCAATTCTTTATTATGACTGCAGAAAATACAAGCTTAAATGGACAATATACTTCTTTTGGTAAGGTAACAGAAGGTATGGATATAGTACACAAAATAGAAGAAGTTGAAGTAAAAGCAGCAGATGATTCAGAAACAACAGGAAATACAGAAGTAAGTACACCAGTGAATCCACCAGTTATTACATCAATTAGAGTTGAAACAAATGGAATTGATTATGGATTACCAGAAACATTAACACCATTTGATTATCAATCATGGTTATATCAACAATATGGAATAGATCCAAGTACTGTAACAACAGGTGAATAATGATTTTAGGGATGAAGAAAAAAATATCAATATAGGCCTGTATAGTAATAATTGATAAAAAAATGAAATAAAAGGGGAAAAAATAATGATCTGTCCAAAATGTAATAAAGAAACGGAAAAAGGTAAATTTTGTACTAATTGTGGAGCAAACTTAGAAGAATTTATAGAAAAAGAAGAGAAAATAGCTGATGATAAAATATTAAAAGTAAAATATAAAATTGTTTTGGTATTGTTTATCATATTCATCTTATTGGTAGCATTTATAGCTGGAACAAATATCTATTTCTACAATAAGAATTTTAAACAATTTGAAGAAAAAACGGAAACAGTTGGCGAAACATTAGAAATAAAAGATGATCAAATATTAGAACAAGAAGAAGAAAAATTCCAATTAACAGAGGAAAATAAACAGGAAGACTATGATCAAGATGGATTAACAAATGAAAAAGAAGTAGAATTAGGGACAGATCCTATAAATGAAGATACAGATAATGATGGAATATTAGATGGTGATGAAGTCAATCAATATCAAACAGATCCATTAAAATGGTCTACATCAGATGACCAAATATCAGATTATGCGAAAATAGTAAAAGAGTTAGATATACATAAAAAATATGGAGAAAATGAAGTAACACCAGAACCAGTTGAAGTAAATTCATCAGTCACACTTGTACCTAAAGATTTAGAATCTGAAACAAAAGGTGTTTTTAAAGAATTTTCAAGAGATAATGTAATCAAGTCATACAAACCAATATTTAGTGTTTATAATTTTGAAGGTGAGTTACAGTACGAACTAAGTGACACAGATGTTGTGTTACTAACAGTAAGTAATGGAGAATATACAGAATTTAAAAATTATACTATTGAAAATGATATCATGACGATACAAATAGATAAAGATAGAAACTCAACCGATTTTGTTATTGTAACAAAAGAAAATTATGAAGACTATCAAAAAGGAGGTAATGACTGATGAAAAAACATATTAATATCATTATTTTAGTACTTCTTTTATTAGATATAGTTTTTATTTATTTTTCTTTTATTGGATTTAGAGAAAGAAGTAAAGAATTAGAGATAGCAGAAGAAAATAGCATAGTTAAAGAAATTAGTGTAGATTGTGAAGTCATAGGAAATCCATTTGCACAAATAAAAATTACAGATATATCAAAAGCAGAATCTAATATTAATGCTGTATCATCAAGTTTAGGAACAGCTTTTGATATATCAGGAAATTTTGGAAATATTCAATTACAAGAAGCGACTGTATCATTAAAATATGATAGAGAAAAATTACCAGAAGGAACTTCAGAAGAAGATTTAGGGATTCTTTGGTATGATGAAAAAAATAATAAAATGGTAGAAATGTCAAGCCAAGTAGATAAAAATGAACAAACAGTTACATTTACGACAGAACATTTTAGCCAATATATTTTTATAGATATTAAAAAATGGCATGAAACATGGGCAAAACAAGTAGCAAAAATCAGAGATACAAAGGAAGAATTTAGTGTAGCTTTTGTGATTGATGATTCTGGTTCTATGGCTTCAAATGATCCTCAAAATAAGAGAATAGATGCAGCAAAACAAGCAGTATCTTCTTTAACAACAGATGATAGATATGCAATCATCAAATTCGAGAGTGATTCTGAAACATTGCAAGATTTTACAAATCATCCAGAAGACGCCCAAGATGATTATGACGAATTTGAAAGTAGTGGTGGAACAGACATTGGAGGAGCTGTAGAAGAGACAATAGAATTATTAAAAGAAGAAGATAAAGACAGAAATAAAATTATACTACTTTTAACAGATGGAGAAGATACTAATTTATCTTCTGAAAAAGATGAATTAGTACAACAGGCAAATGATTTAGGAATTGTCATTTTTGGAATAGGATTAGAAGCAAATATAAATTCAAAATTGAATTTTGATGTATTTAGTAATTTAGCAACAGAAACAACAGGAAAATTTTATAGAATAAATGAAACAGGATTAACAGATATATTTACAGAAATTACGAGTGCTACAGTTGGTATAGATGGAACGGTAGATAGTGATCAAGATGGAATTCCAGATGGATTAGAAACTGCAGGCATGAGAGATCAATTTGGAAATATCATCAAAACCAATCCTTATATGGCAGATACAGATGGAGATGGAAAATCTGACAGAGAAGAAATTGGTGAACTAAAATATGATGAAAATGGAAATATATATTATGAAAGAATTTCTGATCCATTGGTTAATGAAAGCTCAGATCAAGTCAAAAGAGTAGATTACCATTTAGGACCTCAAGAAGATGCTAAAAAGGAAAATGTATGGGATTCTGGTTTTAGAACAAATGTAAATGCATTACCATTTAAAAATTTTGCGTTAATCGATAAAGCTGAAGGTGGTGTTTGTGAAGGCTTTTCTATAATAACAGAAAGGGTATTTAATGGTAATTTTGAAAGAAAAGCAAAAGGACTTTTTGGGGAATATGATTTGACTGAAAGAAAGTATGATTATATATTTAATTCCAAAAATTTATATACATTTGTTCCAACTTCAGAAAAATTAAAAACATATTTGTCTAGAACAGTAGAAGATGCACAAATTCTGAATGAAGACATGGAAGATGGAAAAGATGATAATGAAATTATAAAATCTATATATTATAATTGGAGAAATGGGAATTTTAAGAAGGAAGAAAATATACTATCTATTGACCATTATAAATATGGGCTACTTGGATATAAAATAACAGAAAAAACAATGAATAATCTAAAAAATACATTTAAAAATGATAAAGAAATCGTAACAGTACAAATAGGTAATCATGCAGTCAATGGATATGCATTGGAAAAATTAAGTGAAAATGTATATTTCTTATATGTATATGACAATAATTATCCATATGATCCACTATCTATAAATCAAAAAAATTCTATGATGGCTACTAGAAATAATCTTATCATTCTAAGAAGAATAGAAGAAAAATATTTTGGAATAACCTCAACAAAATATAGAGCAGAATATTATGGAGCATTATATTTTAATGATAATGATGAAATAGATGAAAAAGTAAATGAAATAGATTTATTTTTGTCAAATGAGTATTTTAAAGAGTATATCGATGAATCAAAAAGTGATAATAAATATCATTCTGTTACTGATGATGTACAGATACATAAAGATTATGAAACATTAAATTAGAAATTTGTTACCTTTCCGACATTTTAGTCTGAAAGGTAACAGAAATTTAATAAAAAATAAAATAAAATTTACAAAATGGTTGACAAAATGGGGTGAAATGGGTTAAAATAAGAAATGTGCTAATCAAAAGGTGCACGTAAACTATGGTGGATGTAGCGTAGTTGGTTAACGCGCCAGTTTGTGGCACTGGAGACCGTGGGTTCGAGTCCCATCTTCCACCCCATATATATTGGGCTGTAGCCAAGCGGTAAGGCACCAGACTTTGACTCTGGCATGCGCTAGTTCGAATCTAGCCAGCCCAGCCAATTCTAAGAATATCAACGATTATAGTAGTTGGTATTTTTTTTTAGGAATAAGTTAAAATAAGGAGGAAAAAACATGATAAAACATATTGTAATGTGGAAATTTAAAGAAAATGAAGAAGAGAAAATGAAAGAATTTTTAGAAGGATTAAATCGATTAAAAAATATTATTCCAGAAATTAAAAATATGGAAACAGGAATAAACATCAATCCAAAAAATGAATTTGATGCAATATTGATTTCTGAATTTGAAACAATGGCAGATTTAGAAACATATAAAAATCATCCAGAACATGTTAAAGTGTCAAGTTTATGCAAGTCTATTAGAACAGATAGACAAGCAATCGATTATGAGGTTTAAAAAACAATGAATTTAGAAAGAATTAAAAATGCTAAGACAAGATATTTAGGAAAAAAAATTGAATATTTTAAAGAAATTTCTTCGACACATATATATGCGAAAAAAATAGCATTGCAAGAAAAGCATAACGGGAAGATTATCATAGCAGAAACACAAACGGATGGAATTGGAACCAAAGGAAGAACATGGTATACAGGTGAAAGTAAAAATATTGCCATGACGATAATATTAAAGCCAGAATGTGAAATTTGTAAATTAGAAGGATTGACTGTAAAAATAGCAAAATGTATGCAAAAAGCGATTTATGAATTATATCAAATTTCATTACAAATCAAAAAACCAAACGACCTAATCTTAAATGATAAAAAAATATGTGGAATTTTAACAGAAATCAATACGGTTTCAGGAAAGATTAATTACTTGTTAATCAGTTTAGGATTTAACGTAAATGAGGACAAATTTTCAAAAGAAACAGAAGGCATTGCAACCTCATTAAAGAAAGAATATAAAAAAGATTTTATAAGAGAAGATATTATAAAAAAATTTATAGAAATTTTAGAAAAAGAAATAGAATGGTAGTTCTATTTCTTTTTTTGATAAATATATATTAAAAGAAAAAGTTGTAACAAGTATTGTAAAAACAAAAAGATGTTAACAAATATTTTAAAAATTAAAAGGAAAGGAGAATATGATTATATATCATAAAATAAGGTATGGAAAATTCAGATAATGTGAATCATAAAAGTTTTATTAACATTTTAAAAGGGTTAGGAATGGCTTTTGTAATTACTTTCATTTTTTTATTAATTTTGTCAATTATATTAACATATACAAATGTTTCTGAAAATATTATTAATCCAAGTATTATCATCATTACAGCATTGAGTATCTTAATCGGAAGTAGTATCAGTAATATAAAAATAAAAAAGAATGGTCTAATTAATGGAGGTATCCTTGGCGGAGTATATATTATTCTATTATATCTATTTTCAAGTGTATTTCGCATGGAATTTTCTCTAACAATACAATCGATTATTATGATGATTACAGGAATTGTCTTTGGAATTTTAGGGGGAATTATAGGTGTCAATATATCTTCTAAATAAGATAATTCATAAAAATAGCCATAGATAATGAATATCTGTGGCTATTCTAGTTTAGTTAGTACTAAAGCGATTATTCAACATAATCTGTATAAATGACACGATTCCAATAATTCATAAAACGTTGTTTTTCAGATTTAGGAACGATATTGATTCTAATGGCAGAGAAAGGTTTTGTGTGAGAATAAGTTGTTTCTTCACCATCAGAAGAGGCTTTTAACCAACCAATAGAAGGAACATAAATTTGATAGACAATAGAATAATCTTCACAATTTTTTAATTGAAAAGCAATGCCAGAAAGACCATATAAATTTTGTTTTGCAACATTTTCTGGAATAGGATTTTTTTGATTTAAACAAGTATTACCAGCTGTATTATGTCCATATCCACCTAGTTGCAATGCGAGCTTTCCCAAATAGTATACGGCATTTTGACTAGAGATATCAAACCAAGTTGTAGAACTAGGACTATATCCATAAGTATACTTGATTTCAGAAGAATTGCACATGGCAGTTGTGTTTTCACCCCAATAGGTATAATCAAAAACTCTTGCTTGTAACATACGATTGTCAATATTTCCTTCTAAGAAAGTTAAAATTCTTTCAGATTTTTTAGAAGAGGCGTCAAGAATGGCCTGTTTACCAGAAACCTCACCATTGTGATGAAATTGTGTAATAGGATAACCATTATGATTTGCATAATACAACATTATATTTTTAGCATGTTGTACATTTACGAAAACTTCAGATGAATTTCCAGCATAATCTGTAATTGTAATAGGATAATAGATAGGAGAAGAAAACACGTTAGATAATGAAGAATTGGTATCATAAAATGACCAACCATCTATAGGTCTTAAATTTTCATTAGATTGAATGATATATTGAGATTGATTATTTTCAATAGAGATTTCTTTACAGGTAGAGGTAGGAGAAATATTGTCAATCAAAATGCCAGTATCAAATTTTTGAAAATCATTTTTTTGTCCAAAAGAATCTTCAATAATACCTTCTGGAAAGACAACATATAATTTTCCATTGCCAGTTATTTTAGAAAGCATAACATCATAAATGATTTCACCATTTTGATTAGAAAGTAGATATATTTTTATAGATGGTGATATTTTGGTTTCACCAATCAGAATTTGTATCATATCTTGGTGAAACTGATTGATTGTAATATTTTTTTCTGTGATTTTTACTCTAAGAGCTACAAAATCTGTAGAATTTGCATATGTTTCATACCCTTTATTTGAATTAGAAATACCGATGACTTCTATGATTGGTTTTTTATCAATTTGAATTTTCGTAGCAGTAAAAAAATCATCAAAAACATATTTCGAAAAACTAAATTGATAATAAAATGGAAGTAAAAAAAGAAATATGAAAAATAGACAAATAATAAATATTTTTTTATTCAAAAAATCCCTCCTTATATCAGTGAATATTTGCGAAATATATAAATACATTTCTTTTTAAATACATTTTTGTGTATGATTGGGAATTTGAAAAATTACGAAATAAAATATTTGAATATGAATGTATTCATTATATCGTGTAAAAAAGGAAAAGTCAAGGAATATGATTTTGTCGAATTTTGCGATGAAAAGCTTGTAAAAATTTATTGTAAACAATTGACAATTCCAAAATATGGAATTATAATCTAATTACATTTTTTTCTATAATTTTTATAATTAATTTTTAATTTCAAATTATCGATCAAATTATCCAAAACAAAAAATAAATAAAAAAGGAGGTATGCCTATTTGAAGAAAAAGAAAACAGTTTTGCTAGTTATTTGTATATTACTAGCCATTATATTATCTTTCCTTGGTGGCAAAGCTTTTTCAAAATATCTATCAGAAGTAAAAGGAATAGGAACAGCAGAAATAGCCAATTGGGTTTTTAAAGTAAATGGAAAAGAAGATATGGTTCAAAATGTAAATTTATTATCTACATATAACAATGAAACATTAATTAATAATAAGGTAGCACCAGGAACTAGTGGAAGTTTTAATATTGTGGTAGATGCAACAGGTTCTGAAGTAGGAGTAGAATATGTTGTACAATTTTTAAATGAAAGTGAAAAACCACAGAACTTAATTTTTATTTATCAAGGTGAAGAATATACAACCATACAAGAGTTAGAAAAAGATTTATCAGGAACCATCCATGCAAATGATGAAGATAAAACCAGAACAATTACAATTAATTGGGAATGGCAATATGAAACAGGTGAAGATGAAAATGAAATTAATCAAAATGACCAAATTGATACAAATGATGCAAAACAATTAGAAAATTATACATTTGATATCAATGTGAAAGGAATACAAGTTATGCCACAATAGTTGCAAAATTACAAAAGAAATAGAATATTATGAATATGATCCTAAAAAATATATAAATTAAAGTTCAAATCAATATTTAGAAATCAAAAATTAAAATCGACAAGTAATCCTCTGGAATAAATTATAGAGAAATATGTGCAAACAAAAGAATAAGAATAAAAAAAGTAAATCAAAAATATTTAGCAAAATAAATAATCTTTGTGATTCATTAAGAGGACAAGTTCCTCTTAATGAATATATAAATAGAGAGGAGAAAATATTGAATTTAAAATTTAGAATAAAACCAAAAAAGTTAGCACTAAAAAATTTAAAAAAAGAACAGAATAAAAGTAAAAGAAAACAACAAGAAATACTGATGATTAGTGTTATAGTAATGATAGGACTTACATTTTTTTCAGGCGTTAGTGTGGGAAAAGCAATATACAATACCAATTTAAAAAATGATACGAAAATTGCAAAACCAGTACTAGAAGTAGAAAAAGACTCAGAAATTGTGATTACAAAAGAGCATACAAATGGGGAATATCATTTTGTTGTAAAAAATTATAATCAAGCAGAAGAAATTTCACAAGTAGATTTAACATATTATATAGAAATATTAGAAAATCATTTAGATGATTCTATTAAATATGAATTGTACAAAGGGGATGAAAAATTAGAATTAAAGGAGAATAAAACAGAACAAATGGCATTTCATAAAGATATAAAAGAAGAACAAAAATATATATTAAAAGTAACATATGATGATAGTAAAAATACAATGGAAGATATTATACAAGATATACAAATAAAAGTACATTCAGAACAATTAAAAATATAGGTGAGAAAAATGAGAAAAAACAAGAAACGATATGTGATAATCATGATTATTTTCGTGTGTATGATATTATTTATCATAAATTTTATAAAATATGATTTTTTGCAAGAAGATTTGCTATTTTTTCAAATATTCAATTTAAAAACACATTCTCCCAATATAACAGATAGAAATAAGGAAGAGCTTAAAGAAATAAATGAAAAATCCAGTACAAATGTAAAAAACGTTTATTTTCGTATACAATATCAAAATAAAAAATTAAAAGCGCTAAATTTGAGTGATACAGTAAATAATAAAACATTACTATATGAAAAAATAGCCCCAGGGACAAGTGGTAGATTTGATATTATATTAACAAGTAATGAGAATTTGAATTATAAAATTGAGTTTGAAAGTGAAAATGAAAAGCCAAGCAATTTACAGTTTTATACATCAGAAGAGGGAAAAAAGTATAATGTATTAGAAGAATTAGGGGAAAGTTTAACAGGTACTATTCTAAAAAAAGAAGAAAAAGTAATACCTGTTTGTTGGAAATGGGAATATGAAATAAGTAGAGAACAAAATAGGCAAGATACCCTAGAAGCAAAGAAAATTAGAGAATATCATTTTTTGATATATGTGCAAGGATATTAGTTAGTATTGTAATAAAATCTATAAAAATACTTGTAAAAATGAAAAAGACATTATATAATAGAAAAGTATATTGGGGTATCGCCAAGCGGTAAGGCATCGGACTCTGACTCCGACATTCCTGTGTTCGAATCACAGTACCCCAGCCAGAAAATACAAAGAAGTAAGCCTGGTGTATACTGACATGTCATTATGAAAGATTAACAGTAAATAGTAACTTCAGCAAAAGAAAAATGGAGGACAATAGATGAAAAAAAGTAATGAAGGTATTACTTTGATTGGTTTGGTAATTACGATTACGATATTGTTAATATTAGCAACAATTGCAGTATATAGTGGAGTAGGTACAGTACATTCAGCCAGATTAACGGAATTTACAACAGAATTGAAAGTCATGCAACAAAAGGTCAATGAATTATATGACAGTTATACAAATGGAAAAACAGTGACCATAAATGAAATAGAATATGTTGGAACAGATATACAAAATATAGGAAAAGAGTTAAATGGTGGTTTTGATACCAATCAATTAGAAAAAATTTTTTCAGAAGACGAATCTGGAATCATAGATAGAACAGGATACAGATATTATGATGCTGAAACGATACAAGCTTTGGGACTGGAAAATATTGAATATGAATTTTTTATAAATATCCCTAAAAGAAGTATCATTAGTACAGAAGGATTTCAGAATAATGGAGAAATATATTATACATTGAATCAAGTACCAGATGGTGTATATAATGTGGAATATAATGAAGTGAGTTAAAACTATTTTGATTTTTCAGAATAGTTTTCTTTACTTTTTGGTAAAATTAGGATATAATGTAACAAGTTAACAAGATTAAAAAGGAGAGATTTATATGCAAGAAAACAATCAAAATAATCAAACAGAAGAATTAGATATGAATCATTTAATGCAAATAAGAAGAGAAAAATTGGAAGAATTGCAAGAACAAGGAAAAAACCCATTTGAAATTACAAAATTCAATAGAACCAATACAGCAGGAGAAATCAAAGCAAATTATGAAGCATTTGAGCAAAAAGATGTAACCGTGGCAGGAAGAATTATTGCAAAAAGAATTATGGGAAAAGCATCTTTCTGTACAATACAAGATTGTGATGAAAAAATTCAAAGTTATGTGAGTATCAATGATTTAGGAGAAGAAAGTTATAAAGCATTTAAAACATTTGATATAGGAGACATTATTGGAATTACTGGTTTTGTATTTAAAACAAGAACAGAGGAGATATCTGTACATGCAAAAGAAGTGACATTACTTTCAAAATCTTTAAGGCCATTACCAGAAAAGTTCCATGGATTGAAAGACATGGATTTGAGATATCGTCAAAGATATGTTGATTTAATCATGAATCCAGAAGTAAAAGAAACCTTTATCTTGAGAAGTAAAATTATAAAAGAAATCAGAAAATTTATGGATGAACAAGGATATATGGAAGTAGAAACACCAATGCTTACAACAGTAGCAACAGGTGATGCTGCAAGACCATTTATCACACATCATAATACATTAGATTTAGAAATGTATTTAAGAATTGCACCAGAATTAAATTTAAAAAGATTAATTGTTGGAGGATTTGACAAAGTATTTGAAATTGGTAAGAATTTTAGAAATGAAGGAATGGATATAAAACACAATCCTGAATTTACCAATATGGAATTTTATTCAGCTTACGAAGATTATCATGATATGATGGATTTATCAGAACAATTAATTTCAACTGTAGCAAAAAATACATTAGGAACAACAAACATTACATATCAAGGACAAGAAATAGACTTGGCTCCAGGTTGGAAGAAGATAACCATGATAGATGCTATAAAAGAAGCAACAGGTGTTGATTTTAATACAATTAATACAGATGAAGAAGCACAAGCAATAGCAAAAGAAAAAGGTGTAGAGTATGAAGAAATTAAAAATACAAGAGGTCATATTATAAACGAATTTTTCGAAACATTTGTAGAAGAAACATTAATACAACCAACATTTATCATGGATTACCCAGTAGAAGTGTCACCACTTACAAAAAGAAAAAAAGAAGATCCAAGATTAGTTGAAAGATTTGAATTATTTATTGGTGGAAGAGAATATGGAAATGCTTATTCAGAATTAAATGACCCAATAGATCAATATGAAAGATTTTTAAAACAAGTAGAAGCCAAAGAAAAAGGGGATGAAGAAGCAGGAGGAATGGATGAAGATTTCGTAAATGCACTAGAAATCGGATTACCACCAACAGGAGGAATGGGAATCGGATTAGATAGATTAATTATGTTATTAACAGATTCTGCTTCAATAAGAGATGTATTGTTTTTCCCAACAATGAAACCATTAAACTAAATAAATGTCCCGTTGAGATCGTTTTTCTGTGAGACATTTGTCCCATTGAGATCGTTTTTCTATGCGACATTCATTTATATGTAAAATCAAAAAGTGAAGTAGTTTTTCTACTCCACTTTTTCTTTTATAAGACTACTTTTTCGTAATGAGATAAACAATAATACTATGGCAACACCCATGATGATATGTGAAATTCCTGCTATTCCTGAAATTGCATGTGAGGCACTATTTGAAAGATTTATAGCAAGTACTTGTGTAATTCCTCTTATTAAAAACATAATCGTCATAAAAGGTAGTCCAATGTTATAAAGTTTGAAAAAATATTTAAACGTTTTTTGTTGGTTCAAATCTGTTATATGACTAAAAATAGCAATTAATAGAAATACAATCGTTCCTAATACAAATAAATGTAAGTGTACAACTGCAAGAGTAGTGTCCCCAGTAAAATCATTAAATTTTGTAAATTCTCTGTAAAAAATTCCTCCAATCATGGCAATAATAGCATATACAAATGCTAGATTCACATATTTTTTCATATGTCTTTTCTCCTTGCATCCTATATTTAGGTTTTTCTAGGTTACCTATAAACCTTTATATAATAAATCTTTAAATCTATATTAAAATATAAGTCGATAAAAGTCAATGTTCTATAGAGTTTATTTGTCAATGCGACACGTTTGTCAATGGGACATTTTAGAAGAAAGAAGAAAATAAAAACTTCATAAAGTATAGGTTTACAATAGATATGTCACACCTAGATAAAAAATAAAATATTGAAGGAAGTACCGAAAAATGATATAGTTGTTTTGACTAGAAACAAATAAAATATCAGGAGGTACTTCCTATGGGTAATAGTATAACACA
>CASEEU010000038.1 GCA_949287075.1 uncultured Eubacteriales bacterium
GTTGCTAATAACATAAACATTTTTGATTTATTAAAATATACAAATCTAATTTTACCAGTAGACACTGTTAAAAAATTAGAGGAGGTGTACGCATAATGTTACCAGAAGAAATAATAATAGCACCAGTTGTTACTGAAAAGAGTAATGACCAATTACAAGAAGGTAAATACACTTTCAAAGTAAATAAAAAAGCTACAAAAGTTGAAATAGCAAAAGCTGTTGAAAAACTTTTTGAAGTAAAAGTATTAAATGTTAATACAATCAATGTAAGAGGAAAGAAAAAAAGAGTAGGATACCATGTTGGAAAAACATCTGACTGGAAAAAAGCAATTGTAACAATTGATACAAATCCATCAGATGAAACATATCTAACAAAAGGTGGAAAAGAAGTTAAAGTTTCTAAGAAGTATAAAGATTCAATTGATGAATTTATGGGAGCTTAATTTCAGAAAAAATATTGGGAAAACACCCAGATAATAAAGAATATCTGTTATGCGGAGCAGGAAAAACATCCGTAAATAATGTAAAGTAGAGGATTTAGCAAAAACGAGTATTGCTAGGCAAAATTTTATGAAAAAAGCGGAGTGTACTTTTGTACATGAGCATTTTTGAATGAAATTTTAACGACGCAAGACGAAGTTTTTCATAAATCCGAGAGAGGAGATTAGAAAATGGGAATGAAGCATTTTAAACCATATACACCATCAAGAAGAAACATGACAGTTTCAGACTTTTCAGAAATAACAAAGAAAACTCCTGAAAAATCATTACTTGCAAAGAAAAAGAAAAATGCAGGTAGAAATTCTTATGGTAGAATCACAGTAAGACACCAAGGTGGTGGAAACAGACAAAAATATAGAATTATAGATTTTAAAAGAAGAAAAGATAACATGGAAGCAACAGTTATTGGTATCGAATATGATCCAAACAGAAGTGCAAATATTGCTTTAGTTCAATATGAAGATGGAGAAAAAGCATATATTTTAGCACCACAAGGATTAAAAGATGGAGATAAAGTTGTATCTGGAGAAACAGCAGATATCAAACCAGGTAACTGTATGCCAATCAGCAGTATTCCAGTTGGTACGTTAATTCATAATATCGAATTAAATCCAGGACAAGGCGGAAAATTAGTTAAAGCTGCTGGACAAAGTGCACAATTGATGGCTAAAGAAGGTAAATATGCACATGTAAGATTACCATCAGGAGAAATGAGATTAATATTAGCTAAATGTAGAGCTACAATTGGTGTTATTGGAAACAGCGATCATGAAAATGTAAAAATCGGAAAAGCTGGTAGAAAAAGACATATGGGAATCAGACCAACTGTTAGAGGATCTGTTATGAACCCAGTAGATCACCCACATGGTGGTGGTGAAGGTAGAGCACCAGTTGGACACGCAGGACCACTTACTCCTTGGGGTAAACCAGCACTTGGATACAAAACAAGAAACAAAAAGAAATTATCAAATAAATTTATCGTTAAGAGAAGAAAATAAGATAATTGGACGTTGCGAAATCAAAGATTTCGACGTTCAGATGTGCAAATTGCTTGCGCAATATTGCACTGCCTAAGGTAAATTAGCCTTGTTTTATAGCAAAAAATCTTGCGATTTTTGCTATAAAATAAAAATGAATTTTAAGAATGGGAGGAAAAATTAAATGTCAAGATCAAGCAAGAAGAAACCATTTGTAGAAGCTAAATTATTAAAAAGAATTGAAGCTATGAATGAAACAGGAGCTAAAGATGTATTAAAAACATGGTCAAGAGCTTCAACAATATATCCACAAATGGTTGGTCATACAATCGCTGTACATGATGGAAGAAAACATGTTCCAATTTATATTACAGAAGAAATGATCGGTCATAAATTAGGTGAATTTGCTCCTACAAGAACATATAAAGGTCATGCAGGAGAAAAAACAACAAAAGTTGGTAAATAATAAACCAATGGTATAGAGTGAATAAATCACGAATACGAAACAAGGAGGTAGAATAAAGTGCAAGAGCAAGAAACAGTAGTAAGAAACGAAGCTAGAGCAACTCTTAGATATACAAGAATTTCAGCAAGAAAAGTAAAAATTGTTGCAGATTTAATAAGAGGAAAAAATGTAGATGAAGCTTTAGCAATCGTAAAATTTACACCAAAAGCATCATCAGAAATAATCGAAAAATTATTAAAATCAGCAATTGCAAATGCTGAAAATAATCATGATATGAAACATGAAAATTTATATGTTGCTGAAATCTATGCAAATCAAGGTCCAACATTAAAAAGAATTAGACCAGCTGCAAAGGGTTCAGCTGTTAGAATTAGAAAAAGAACAAGTCATATAACAATCGTGTTAAGAGATGACAAATAGAGAAAGGAGGATTTATAAAAAATGGGACAAAAAGTACATCCAACAGGTGTGAGAGTTGGTATAATTAAAGACTGGAATTCTAAATGGTATGCAGATTCAAGAAATTTTGCAGATTATTTAGTAGAAGATCAAAAAATCCGTAAATTTTTAAAGAAAAAATTATATGTTGCTGGAGTTTCTAAAATAGAAATTGAAAGAACAGCAAAAGCCGTTAAAGTAAACTTATATACTGCTAAACCAGGAATTGTAATAGGTAAAGGTGGAGCAGGTGCAGAAAGCTTAAAAGCTGAACTTGCAAAATTAATAGGAAAAGATGTTAACTTAAATATTGTAGAGGTTAAAAATATTGATACAGATGCACAATTAGTAGCAGAAAACATTGCTGGTCAATTAGAAAGAAGAATTTCATTCAGAAGAGCTATGAAACAATGTATGCAAAAATCTATGAAAGCAGGTGCTTTAGGAATTAAAACTTCAGTGTCTGGAAGATTAGGTGGAGCTGACATGGCAAGAACTGAATTTTATAAAGAAGGAAATATTCCATTACAAACTTTAAGAGCTGATATTGATTATGGATTTGCAGAAGCAGATACAACATATGGAAAAATCGGTGTAAAAGTATGGATATATAAAGGTGAAGTTCTTCCTACTAAACAAGAGGAAGGAGGAGACAA
>CASEEU010000039.1 GCA_949287075.1 uncultured Eubacteriales bacterium
CTGGCTTCCTTATTCAATGATATTTAAGAAACAAATATTTAGAAGTTAATATTGATATCTACAATGATGCCAATTCTTTAATGTTAAATATCAACAATAGTACTTATGCTATTTATACTCTATCATGATTGGTAGATGCTGAAAGATATGATAAATCATTTGTTAGTGCAAGAATGGCAAGAGTTAATAACTTGCCTGCAAATGCGGCTATTTGAAGTATATTATCAATATCTTTATTGGGTGTGACAGGAATTCTACATACTAGAAAATATTTTAAATAATATATATAAAGCAAAAAACGCAACACCTAAGTGTGCTACGTTTTTTCAAGGTAATGTAGAATAGTTTGTGGAAAGTATCTTTCTCCTTACAGGGCTAGATACTTTTTTCTAGCTCTTGATTTATACCATAAAATTATGGTAAATCAAATTCTTCTTGAAATATTATTTTAATTTGTTGATAGATAATTCCTCAATTTTTAACTCTAGAAGTTCATTTTGATACTTGATTTTGAATTGCAAGATATACAAGTTTTTCAAGTGATTTGACATTTGTAAAATTATTTTTTGTTTTAGTAATTTTTCTAATATTACGATTTAAATTTTCAATAATATTTGTTGTATAAATTAATCTTCTTAATTCGAAAGGGTATTTAAAGAAAGTTGTTAATTCATCAAGATTGTCTCTTCATGATTTAATTGCATAACTATATTTATTGCCTCATTTCTTTTCAAATTCATCAAGAGCAGATAATGCAACCTCAATGTTAGGCGCTCCATAGATGAGTTTCATATCTTTTGTAAATTCTTTTAAATCGTCATATCTTACAAACTTCATAGAATTTCTTATTTGATGAACAATACATTTTTGAATATCTGTTTTTGGAAAAATAGAATGTATTGCTTCAGATATTCCTTTTAAATTGTCAGAACATGTAATAAGAATATCCTGAACTCCTCTTGATTTTAAATCATTAAATACTGACATTCATTGCTTGGCTGATTCACTTTCAGCAATTCAGAACCCTAAAACGTCTTTAATACCTTCTAAATTAATTCCTATGACTATATAAACTGATTTTTCTTTAAATGAGTTTTCTTCTTTTACTTTAAATCTTATGCCATCAACAAATACAACAGCATATGTTTTATCTAGTGGTCTAGATTGTCAAGCCATAATATCAGGAAGGATTTTGTCAGTAACTTTTGAAATAAAATCTTTTGAAACTTCAATTCCATAAATATCATAAATATATTCATTGATATCTCTTGTAGACATTCCTTTGGCATACATTAAAATTATTTTTTCATCAAAACCTGAAATATCATTTTGATATTTTTTAACTATTTTAGGTTCAAATAAACTTTCTTCATCCCTAGGTATAGAAAGTTCTAATAAACCATTATGTGTTTTCACACTTTTCTTTGAATAACCATTTCTATAATTAGATGATTTTGTGCGAGAATTTTGATCTCATTTTTCATATCCTAAATGCTCAGTCATTTCTTCATTTAAAGCATTTTCAATAAATGCTTTTTTAAGTTGATTTACAATGTTATTCATTTCCTCTAGAGAAGAAACTTTAAAATTGCTTGCAATTTCTGCTATTTTAGGATCAACATTATTTTTTTTAGACATAATAAAAACTCCTTACTTATATTTTACCTGTAAGGAGTTTCCACAATTATTTATACATTATCC
>CASEEU010000040.1 GCA_949287075.1 uncultured Eubacteriales bacterium
CCAAGTAGTCAGGAGTGTAGCAGATGCGGATATAAGAATGAGAAAGTAAAAGACTTAAGTGTTAGAAGTTGGATATGTCCAGAATGTGGAAGTTATCATGATAGAGATTATAATGCTAGTTATAATATTATGTTTGAAGGATTAAAGAAATATATGATGGAATTAAAATAGAAAAGGAAGAAACAAAAGAAAACTACGGTAGCGACTCAATGCTGTCAAGCTAAGCAATGTCTAAAAACTGGATCTATGATTAATTCTATGCTTATTAGCTGTTCTTGTCTTATTTCTAGGATTCTTTCTATTCGGCTTAACAACTATTAAATTCCGTTTTATTTGATTATAGAGTTTTTCAATTTCATCATCAAGATTTTCCAAGTCGCTATTTATAATTTCTATTAAATTTTTCTTTAACGTCCCAACTAGTATATTCATATTAATTTTATATTGATATTTATTATTTTTATTATTTGATATATCATTATTCATTTGATTTTTAATATCTTCTAAAAAATTATATAATAAAATACAAGCATAAAACTCTTGCTTTACACCATTTTCTGTTCTTGCACCTATATTCTCAATTTGTAATTTGTTTTTTAGAATTTCAAAAGATTTTTCTATATTCCATCTTTTAAAATATAAATCTTTCATTTCACTATATTGTATTTCTTCTACATCTAAATTCGTCATTAAATATTCTATTTCTTCTGTTTCTAATTCAATACTAACTAATCTAGTTTTGATTTTTGTATCAATATATTCTTTTTTATTTAAAGTCTTAAATTTACTTGTTTTAGATTTTGTTACTGCAATTTCTATTATTTCATCTTTTGTTTTAACTGTTTTCATTTCATTAAAAGTATTATTTGGACATCTAAAAACATATTTGACTCCCTTTAATGATAATAATATTAGTAATTCGGTACAAACATAGCCTCTATCAAATACAAGTAACAATTTTTTATTATCCATTAAATCTATTAATTTATCAATTTGATTTATTAAAAAATATTTTTCGTCTTGATTATATTTGTATATTTCTGATAATAACATAATATTGTTTAAGCAGTCATAAAAGCCACTTGCAGAAGCTTTTGCAGGAGGATTTTTCATTAATTTGTTACCTTTAGCAGTTCCAAAAATCTCCTTTAATTTTGGATTGTTTGGTATTTCAATATTTGTTCCATCAGTTCCTATAACAACATATCCATGATATGTTTTATAATTTTCCTCTGTGTAAAAATCCTTTATAAATTCTTCATTTAACAAATTAAATACTTCATAACTTATATTTTGTCTTTGGAAAGAGAATGCTTGTTTAGTTATTGTATTTTCTATGTTGTTTGTTAGTTTAAAATAATCAATTAATTCATTGCTAGTACTTTTTTTATTATCTCTAATCATAAATTTCACCATATCTTCAAAAGGCATATTTTGTTTTCTTGAAAATGCACTTTCCTTTAATAACACTTTCTTTTTAAACTCTTCATTTTTCAATTTCTCTAGAACCTTTTTCATTCTTCTGTGATACATTTATTCAACTCCAGTTTATTACTTTTTATTAATTATAACATAAAAAAAGATAGCAAAAATAGTATCTTTAAAATTTCTTTAGCTCTTAGCTTGACAGCATTGAGTCG
This sequence comes from uncultured Eubacteriales bacterium, assembly GCA_949287075.1. Classification (GTDB taxonomy): domain Bacteria; phylum Bacillota; class Clostridia; order TANB77; family CAG-508; genus CAG-269. The sequence continues at coordinate 1,641 of CASEEU010000040.1, forward strand.
CTACCGTACTCATTTTTATTTCATTTTTCTGCAGTGAAATTTTTTTGATGTTTGTTCTATGCGAATAACTTCATATTATTTGTTAACCCTTCCCACATTATATTTATTGCTGCATTGATGTCTCGGTCATTTTCATTTTTGCAATTAACACAAGTCCATTTTCTTTTGCTTAAGTCTTTTA
>CASEEU010000041.1 GCA_949287075.1 uncultured Eubacteriales bacterium
AATATAGCTATTTCAATTCTTAATTTATCTATAGACTTACACAAATCTATTTACAACACTATTTTAGCATTTTATAATGATTTTATCAAGATAGAAAATGGCACGTGCAAATAATTATTTTCTATTATAGTACATTGAAAATTGAATAGCAAACTATAAGCACAGATAATGAAACTTTCGCCTGGCTAACGTGATGTAAAGGGGCGATTCTCTAAAAAGAGGAATGAGGGCAAATCTCATATGGGTGTTTACCACTTGTAGTTTTTGAATTTATAAGATATAAGAAAGTGTATTGTATAAAGAAAGGAGAATTTGGAAATAATTACAACTAAAGGAGTGAGATTTATGCAAGAAGAAAAGATAGAAAAGAAAAAGTATAAAAAGAAAAATGATTTTAAAATAAATATTATATTTAATGAAAAAGGAGAAGCATTAGAGAGAATAATAGAAAGAGCATTTGGAAATTATTGTATGAAAAAAAATTAAAGTAAAATAATGATATTTAATGAGATAATATGGTATAATGAAAATCAAGAGTATCAATATTATCTCATTATCTTTAAATAGCATAAAAAGGAGGTAAATGTGAGCTATACAATAATGAATAATATTGATTATAAAGTAGGCATATATATAAGGCTTTCAAGAGAAGATGAAGAAAAAGAAAAATATCAAGAAAGCGAAAGTATTGGAAACCAAAGAACTTTGCTAATGCAATATATCAAAGAGAACAAATTAAACTTTATATCAGAATATGTTGATGATGGTGTAAGTGGTACAAGTTTTGATAGACCAGCATTTAATAGAATGATTCAAGATATAGAAGCTCGGTAAAATCAATATGGTAGTAACAAAAGACTTATCAAGACTAGGTAGAAATTATGTGCAATCAGGATTATACATTGAAACATATTTTCCAGAACATGAAGTAAGGTTTGTTGCAATATTAGACAATATAGATACGGCTTATGATACATCAAACAATGATATAGCACCATTTAAATCAATATTAAATGAAATGTATGCAAAAGATACATCAAAGAAAATAAATAGTGTATTACAATCAAAAAGAAATCTTGGAGAATATTTAGGAACAGCACCTTATGGCTATAAAAAAGATCCAGAAAATAAATACCATTTAATAATAGATGAAGAAGCAGCAAATGTTGTAAAACTAATATATGAAAAGTATTTAGCAGGCTTTGGTACAATGCAAATAGCAGATTACTTAAGTAAAAAGAAAATTCCAATTCCATCAGATTATAACAAGAGAAAAAGGGGAACAAAGTCTCTAACTTATGGACTATGGCAACAATCTACAGTAAGATTTATTCTTTCGAATGAAATTTACACAGGAACAGTTATACAAGGCAAAAGAAAAAAAGTAAGTTTTAAATCTAAAAAATTTATAGATTTACCAGAAGAATATTGGATAAAGGTAGAGAATATGCATGAAGCTATTATAAGTAAAGAAGATTTTGAAAGAGCAAAAAAAGTAATTCAAGCAACTAAAGGGTCAAGAGTAACACA
>CASEEU010000042.1 GCA_949287075.1 uncultured Eubacteriales bacterium
TATGTAAAAAATATGGATGAAGATGCCTTTAGTGAATTTGGAAGCATTGGAATAAAATCACAATTTGGTGGGCTTATTAGAACTTGTTAAGGAGGAAATTATGAGAAATATTAAAGAAATTAAACCTATTTTAGCATCTATATACTGCATAAACTTGTTAAGTAACAAGGATGAAGATATAGATAAAATACTAAAATATGCCTTTGCTAGAATTTTAGACAGCAATACAAATTTACTTACACTTTCATGTATTGGAAAAAGTAAAGAGCAAATAATGCCGGAAATTTTACAACTACTTCACGAAGAAACTAAATTTATTAAAGATAACAAATAAAATACAAAAGGAGAAATTAAATGGCTAAATTAGAAGATTTAAAAAAATACTTAAACTATGAATTTTCTACTGGAGTGTTCACTGGTGAAGATTACAAAAGTTTTGAAAGAAAGTATATAAATTACATAAAATCATTATGCAAAAAATATAACTGGGAATTTGTAAGAGCTCTTAAAAACCATTACGAATTCTCAGCTTTTATTAAAAATAATAAAAATAGATACATTTACATTAGCATAAGTGATGTTAGATTCTTTAAAAATGAATGGTTTGGACACATTTTAATAAGAAGTGCAAAAGACGAAAAAGATTATACCGGTGGGCAAAATAAATATTGTAGTTTACCAACCCTTCCCGTTGCCATAGATTGCATTTTTAAAGGACTTTAACCTATGAAAAACAACAAATATGGATATAAGGTTTGTTACAAAGAACTTGGAAAAAATAAATTAAAAATTCATTTAGTTTGTAATTCCTATGATTTGGCAAAATGGGAAGTTGAGTACTATAAGTCTAGTCCCCAGAAAAACAGAAAAACTAACAAACCTTTAAATAATCCTACCTGGTATATATTACCTATAAAAACCTATCTTGAATATAAATGGCTTTGGCGTGGGTGTCCGTTCTAACACGGATACCCACTATTTTATTAAAAGGAGTAAAAATGATTAAATTAAACCTAAAGACAAATAACAAATCTGAAGAACTAATTAAAGAATATCTACAAGAAAATGTAAGTGAGACTCTTGCTGATAAAATAAACAATGGAGTTAAAATTCAAAAAGATAATAAGACAGTAATAAATAAAAAAGATTTATCTGACTTTATGAAATATGCTAATAATGAAGCAAGAAAACTAGCTGAAAAAGGTGCAACTTCTACTTGTATAGAAGATAAGACAGTATTTTCTTGGGCTATACACTACTTCGAAGAAGATATAATATTAGGCCAACTCTTTAACGAAGATGGCTCAGAATTTAAACCTATTAATAAACCTACAACTCAAACTATTAAAAGTGAGTACAAAAAGAAAGAAAACGAGCAAGAAAATTTATTTGACATCATCAACCTTGATAAGGCTCTAGACTCAAATTCTAAAAAGCAAGAAAATATTAAGCCTACAATAGATTATGAGACTGGTGAAGTTTTAATAAATAACACAAATGAGATTCTTAATAAAGGTGCAATAACAATTCTCTATTCCCTCTTTGGCGACGCTTTGGAGGTGAAATAATGATTGACATAAAAAACATTAAACCTATTCCTAAATATATTTTAAAAAAAATTAAGACACTAGATAAAAAATATAATCCATATTCATACAACAGGACAAGGTTTTATAAATACCTAACAAAATTTAATAATGAACTTGCAATAGTTACTGTTGCTGTTAAAAATAGATATAAAGAGTGGCACTGTAAACAAGTTGTTGTTCACGGAGTTCACACAGACAGGTGCTATTTAAAGGACATTGTATTTTACCAAGTTGCAGGATACATAGTCGGCTGGTTTTCAGAGGGCTTAACAAAAGAACCTAAATGGTTTGAAGATGATGAGTGGGATTATAATACCGATAAATATTTTAAAATTGATTGCCCTACTATTAATAAAGAATATGCTCTCACCTTTGACCAGTATAAATACTCTGCCATTGAACGCTATCCTTACAACAACATATTAAAATACTTAAGATTATACGAAAAATATCCAGAGATAGAACTTCTCGTTAAGTTTGGGCTATATAATTATTGCACTAGCATTACACTACTAAGACTTATTCATAAAGATAACAAGTTTAGAAAATGGATAATTAAAAACAAAGATAAACTTGCTTACACTAATAACTATTATGTTAGCAGTATTATTAAGGCATATAAAACGCAACAAGATTTAGATAAAGTGCAAAGGTTTGAGATATTTTTAAAGACTTTTTCACAGGATGACAATTATCAAAGAGTTAAAAGGCTTTTTAATGGCAATATTGAAACTTTCTATAACTACATACACAATCAGAATATTTCAAGCGAAAATTATATAGATTATCTAAATGCTTGTGAATATTTAAAGTTAAATATGAGTGAAAATAAAAACAAAGTTCCACACGACTTTAACTTTTGGCACAATGTAAGGATTGATGAATACCATTCAGCAAAGTTAAAGAAAGATAGAGAAAAAAGAAAATCTTTTTATGAAAGGTTTAGTAAGGTTGCTGAAAAATATTTACCTATGCAAAAAACTTTAAATGATACTTATTGTGTAATAATAGCAAAAAGTCCGGAAGATTTAATAAAGGAAGGTCAAACTTTGCATCACTGCGTTGGAAAAATGAATTATGACCAAAAGTTTGTACA
>CASEEU010000043.1 GCA_949287075.1 uncultured Eubacteriales bacterium
CCGCATTAAAAGAATAGGAGTCAATCCTTCAAATCTTTATTAGCGGAATGCGAAAATAGATACGCAAGTATGTAAATACTTTTGCCTTAGTAACAACTTCCCGTCTACTAAGTCTTAACGATTTATTTTCTACTCTAATAACTAAATATTTAATTACGTAATATATTGTATCACATTTTTACAAGATTGTACATATTTTTACAAATTTCTCTAAAAATTTCACGTTTATTAGTTAATCACATGTAAAGAAGAAAGGAGAAACATAAATATCATTTAAATATTTATTTTCTTAATACATATATTAACCACTTGTTATTATTGTCTCCACCATCTTTATGGAAGTATTCTATCTTGAATTTTGTTTTTTGAATGATATTGTCTAAATCACTTTGAGAAAAGTAATTATAATAACGTTCTGCTCCCATATGATATTCTCCTTCAAAATCTACCCATTCATTATCAATATTCTTTATTTCACGATTCATTGCATTAAAAACAAAAATTCCATTGCCTTCAAGAGTATCATAAACTTTTTGTATGATTTCTAAAGCATCTTCGTTGGTGAAATGAACAAATACTCTCCAACAAAAAACAGCAGAATATTTTTCTGGAAAAGAATCTTCTAGTGCATTAAACTTAATTGTTTTTAGACCCTGATTTTGAGTAGCTTTTATAAAATCAGCAGCGGTATCACTTGCTGTTACATCAAAACCTAAACTTTGAATAAATTTTGCATTTGATCCATCTCCTGAACCAATTTCAAAAACTTTTGCATGTTCTGGTAAGGATGAAAAATTTGATGTAATTAAATTTTCTAATTTTTTACGTTTTTGTTTTGCTCTTTTTGAATCAAGTTTATCATGTTCAACACTATTAGCCAAATACAAATGTGCTTTTTCTTTATATACTTCTAATGTTTTTTCATTTTCTTTACTCATAGTGATTTCCCCTAAATATATTTTCTTTTATAGGAGTAATCATATCATATCATTTTTTGCTTTACAATAAAAAATAAAAAAATCAACCATTTACAGTTGATTTATCAGTAATTTGTCTAATGGAGCGGGTAGTGGGAATCGAACCCACGCTATCAGGTCGGAAGCATGACATTCTACCACTAAATTATACCCGCATATATAATATTATATAATGAAATTGAAAAAAATTCAATAAAGATATTTTAATTTCATAATTTTCATGTTATAATAATATAGAAAGTTTATTATAAAATGGAGAGGTCTATGAATCAAATATTAGTAACAAAGAAATTATACATAACACCTGAGCTAAAAAGAAAGAAAAAAGTATATAAAGTTAATTTCATATTATCTGTATTTTTCTTAATTGTTCTAATATCTGTATATATATATGCAGCGTACGATAGAGACAAAGCAGAAGCAATGTCACAGGATATTTTAGCAAATGCTGAGGCTGAACAAGTAGATAATACAGTGGCTGATAGTGATATATTAATTGCAGTATTAAATGATACAACTGATGATGGAACAGAAGCTCCAGTAGTGGTATCTAATACAAATCAAAACAATACAACGAAACAAAAACAACAATCACAATCAGGTTATACATATGTAACTGATGGAAAAATAACAATACCTAAACTGGGAATTGAATATGGAATATTAGATGGAGAAAGTGATTCAGAAGCAGAAACAGAAGAACTATTAAAAATGTCACCAGTAAAATTCCATGGTCCTGAAATTAATACAGTAGGAAATTATTGTATTGTAGGTCATAATTATAGAAATTCAAGATTTTTTAGTAAAGTACCAACTTTAGTAAATGGAGATATTATACAAATAACAGATTTTGTCAATAATCATACAGTAGAATACGCCATATATGATAAATATCTAGTTGTACCAGAGGATGTAAGTTGTACTTCTCAAAATACTGACGGAAGAACAGAAATTACATTGATTACTTGTACAGATGATAGTAGCCAAAGATGGATTATAAAAGCCAGAGCAATTTAATAAAATATAAATGTATAAAATATGGAAAACAAGTCGTTTTGACTTGTTTTTTTCATGTTTTCAGTATATAATAGAAACCAAATTGAATATAGGAGATGATGATATGCAAGTAAGTAAAGAAGAAATTTTGCACATTGCAAATTTAGCGAATTTAACATTGGAAGAAAATGAAGTTCAACAATATTTGGATAATTTACAAGAAATTTTGGATTTTGCAAATATCGTAAATAATGCCAATACAGATAATTTAGATATTACTATAGGAGCAAATGAAGCTAAAAATGTATTTAGAAAAGACGAAGTAGAAGTGTTTGAAGATAACAAAGCTTTATTTATGAATGCACCAAGTGAAGAACAAAATATGTTTAAAATACCAAAAGTTATCAATTAGGAGAAAGAAAATGAATATAGGGATTGATATAGATGATACAATTGCCAATACCTATGATGTACTATTTAATTATGCACAAAATTATACAATCAATGATATGGGAAAAGAGATAAAAGATGTTAATAGAAATAGCATAACACATATGTATTGCAAAGATTTTCATGATTGGAATAAAAAAGAAGAGACAGAATTCTTAGATAAATATTATGAAAGAATGGTTTTAAAAGTACAACCTAAAATGTATGCTGTAGAAAATATAAGAAAATTAAAAGAAAGTGGAGAACAGATATATTTAATAACTGCCAGATTTTTATCAGATAAATTTGATGTGGAAAAGTTAACCAAAGATTGGTTAGAAAAATATAACATTCCATATGATAAATTAATATTAAACTCTCAAAACAAAGTCATTGTAGCCAAAGAAAATGATATAGATATATTTGTAGATGATAGTATCAAAAATTGCACAGAAATGGCAAATGTAGGAATTAAGACATATATGATGGACACCATTATCAATAAAGATTTTGAAGGAGAAAATATAGAAAGAGTGTATTCTTGGCCACATCTATATCAAAAAATAGAAAATTATAGAAAAGATTAAAATAGGAGGATTAACACATGGAAATTACAGAATTAACGGTTCATGAATTACAAGAAAAGTTAAAAAGTAAAGAATTAACAATAAAAGAGATTACAAAAGCATATACAGATAGAATTAAAGAAAAAGAAAATGATGTACAAGCTTTTGTAACAGTTTTAGCAGATGATGCTACTAAAAAAGCAGAAGAAATGCAAGAAAAAATAGATAAAGGTGAATTAAAGGGAGCTTTTGCAGGGATTCCAATAGGAATTAAAGATAATATTTGTACAAAAGGTGTAAAAACAACTTGCAGTTCAAAAATGTTAGAAAACTTTGTATCACCATATGATGCAACAGTTATGGAAAAAATAAATGATGAAAATATGATTAATCTTGGGAAATTAAATATGGATGAATTTGCTATGGGAGGTTCAACAGAATATTCATATTTCTATCCAACAAAAAATCCATGGAATTTAAATAAAGTACCAGGAGGTTCTTCAGGAGGAAGTGCAGCAGCAGTTGCAAGTAACATGGTGCCTTGGGCATTAGGTAGTGACACAGGCGGATCTATTAGAGAACCAGCAAGTTTTTGTGGTGTTGTAGGATTAAAACCAACTTATGGTTTAGTATCAAGATATGGATTAGTTGCCTTTGCTTCATCATTAGACCAAATTGGTCCTATTACAAAAGATGTTAGAGATGCAGCTATGTTATTAAATATCATTGCAGGTCATGATAAAAAAGATACAACATCTGTAGATATAGAGAAAAAAGATTACACAGACTGTTTAAAAGGTGATGTAAAAGGATTAAAAATTGGTGTTCCAAAAGAATTCTATGCTGAGGGAATCAATGAAGAAGTAAAAGAAAAATTATATGAAGCAATTGATAGATATAAAAAATTAGGAGCAGAAATTGAAGAATTTTCATTAGATATTGCTAAATATTCTTTAGCATCATATTACATTATTGCTTGTGCTGAAGCTAGTTCAAACTTAGGAAGATTTGATGGTATTAGATATACCTATAGAACTGGAGAATTTAAGAACTTAAAAGAATTATATAAAAAATCAAGAAGTGAAGGATTTGGACAAGAGGTTAAAAGAAGAATTATTCTTGGAACTTATGTGTTATCATCAGGATATTATGATGCATATTACAAAAAAGCACAAAAAGTGCGTACATTAGTTATGAATGAGTTTAATAAAGCTTTTGAAAAATATGATGTCATTTTAGCACCAACATCACCAACAGTAGCATTTGATATTGGTTCTAAATCAAATAATCCATTGGAAATGTATTTAGCAGATATTTGTACGGTTTCAGTAAATATTGCAGGACTTCCAGGAATTTCTATTCCATGTGGTGTGGATAAAGAAGGTATGCCAGTAGGAATGCAATTAATCGGAAATAAATTCTGTGAGGAAACTATCTTAAATGCAGCTTATACATTTGAACAAGATTTTAAATTTAGAGAGAATTATAAACCAGAATTTAAGAAATAGAAAAGTATACAGAATAAGAAGAGGAGGAAGATAAATGTCTAGAGAAGATTATGAAGTGATTATAGGACTAGAAGTGCATGCAGAGCTTTCAACAAAAACAAAAATATTTTGTTCATGTCCAACAAGATTTGGAGCAGCGCCTAACACACAAACTTGTCCAATTTGTATGGCAATGCCAGGAACATTACCAGTATTAAATGAAAAAGTAGTAGAATATGCTGTAAAAGCAGGATTAGCAACTAATTGTGAAATATCTAGAAATAGTAAAAATGATAGAAAAAACTATTTCTATCCAGATTTACCAAAAGCATATCAAATCTCACAATATGATAGGCCTTTATGTGAGCATGGATATGTAGAAATTGATACAAAAGAGGGAAAGAAAAAAATTGGATTAACTAGAATTCATATAGAAGAAGATGCAGGGAAATTAAATCATGATGAATTTGCTGGAGGAAGCTTAGTAGACTTAAACAGAGCAGGAGTACCTCTAATTGAAATTGTTTCAGAGCCAGATTTAAGAAGTAGTGAAGAAGCAGAAGAATATTTGAGAAAACTAAAATCTATATTAGAATATATCGAAGTGTCAGATTGTAAAATGCAAGAAGGTTCCTATAGAGCTGATGTCAATGTATCTGTTAGGAAAAAAGGAGATCCAAAGCTAGGAACACGTACAGAAATGAAAAACATGAACTCTTTCAGAAGTATCACAAGAGGAATTGAATATGAAATCGATAGACAAATTGATGTGATTGAAGAAGGTGGAGAAGTAGAGCAAGAAACCCTAAGATGGGATGATGTATCAGGAAAAACCTTCCCTATGAGAGACAAAGAAGATGCACAAGATTATAGATACTTCCCAGAACCAGACTTAGTAGCGATTAAATTATCTGAAGAATATATTGAAAATATTAAAAACACATTACCAGAATTACCAGAAAGCAGAAAAGAAAGATATTTACAAGAATATGGATTATCAGAAAAAGATGCCAATATTATTACAGCATCAAAATATCTATCAGATTTATTTGAAGGAGCTATTAAAGTATGTAATAATCCAAAAGCAGTTAATAACTGGATTATATCTGACATATCAAGAATCTTAAATGAGACAGAAATGGAACCAATTGAAATTCCATTTGATAGCAAACAATTAGGAAAATTAGTCATTTTAATTGACAAAGGAACGATAAGTTCAAGTATAGGTAAAAAAGTATTAGAAGAATTATTTGAAAATCCTAGAGACCCAGAAGAAATTATTAAAGAAAAGGGATGGATTCAAATATCAGACGAAGGTGCAATCAAAGAAATCGTATTAAAAGTATTAGAAGCAAATCCACAATCAGTTGCAGATTATAAAGGTGGAAAAGATAAAGCATTAGGATTCTTAGTAGGACAAGCGATGAAAGAAACCAAAGGAAAAGCAAATCCTAAAATGTTAAATGAAATGTTCTTAGAAGAATTGAAAAAATAAATCGGGAAATTGGGGACGGACTCATTTTTCCCTTTTAGATATTATCATTAAAAGTATAGAATGTAAAATAGTTTCATGTTTTATATTATATATTTTTTTATATTTCTTAATTGGCTAAAAAGGGAAAAATGAGTCCGTCCCCAATTTCCCTTTTTTAGACCTGTCCCTTTTGGACGAAAAATGTCCAATTTGACACGTCCCTAATGAACAAATTTTAGCAAACTAATTGCAAAAAATAGAAACTTGTGATATAAAAGATACAAGTATATTTATATGCATTTTATATGAAAACAAAAGGAAAACGAGGTGAAAACATGATAAAGGCTTATGCAAAATCAGATATAGGCAAGGTACGAGAGATTAACCAAGATTTCTATTATATATCTAACTCATTAGATGAAGTTCAATTGTATATGTTGGCCGATGGTATGGGGGGATATAAAGGGGGAGAAATTGCCAGTAAACTTGCTATTCAATCAGCAAAAAGTTATATAGAAAATAACTTTAAAGAAATTCCAAAAGATAAAGAAAGTATTATTCAATTAGTAGGGAGCAGTATGGAATATGCTAATATGGTAGTGTATGAAAAGTCAAAAGAAGATCCAGAATTAGAAGGAATGGGTACTACTTTAGAAGTTTGTTTAATATATAATAATAGAGCCTTTATTGGTCATGTTGGAGATAGTAGAATATATAGAATTAGAAAAGACTTTATGAGAAAATTAACACAAGATCATAGTTATGTACAAAAATTAGTAAAGGATGGAACCATTACACAAGAACAAGCAGAACATCATCCACAAAAAAATATGTTAATGAAGGCTTTAGGGTGTAATGCTTTTGTAGAACCAGATGTTATGATAAAAGGATTTTTAAAAGATGATATATTAATTATGAATTCAGATGGATTGACAAACTTGGTTTCAAAAGAAGAAATATTTAAATGGGCGAAAAAGGATATAGAACAAGCACCAAAAGAGTTGGTGAAATTAGCAAATGATAATGGTGGCTATGACAATATTACAGTTATTGTTATCAAAAATATATAAAAATCAAAAGCAATCTACATATTAAACATATTAAGGAGAGATAAATATGATTTTAGAAGGAAAAATATTAGGAAATAGATATGAGATTATCGAAAAAGTTGGTAATGGAGGGATGGCTACAGTTTATAGAGCAGAAGATAAAGTGTTAAAGAGAAATGTAGCTGTAAAAGTTTTAAAAGATGAGTTTACAACAGATGAGGAGTTTATTAAACGATTTGAAATAGAGGCACAATCTGCAGCAAGATTAACACATCCAAATATCGTATCTATTTATGATGTTGGTTCAGAAGATAATCTATATTATATTGTCATGGAATTGATTAGAGGAAAAACATTAAAAGAAATTATTGTAGAAGAAAGAGGACCTCTTCCATGGAAATGGTCAGTAAATGTAGCAATTCAAATAGCTTCAGCATTAGAAATGGCACATAAAAATAATATTATTCATAGAGATATTAAACCACATAATATTATTATAACAGAGGATGGAATAGCAAAAGTTACAGATTTTGGAATTGCAAAAGCTGTTTCAAATTCAACGATTACAGCTTTTGGAACAACTATCGGCTCTGTACACTATTTTTCACCAGAACATGCAAGAGGTGGATTTACAGATGCCAAATCAGATTTATACTCTTTAGGAGTTGTCATGTATGAAATGGTAACAGGAAGAGTTCCATTTGATGCAGATACTCCTGTTTCTGTTGCATTAAAGCATATGCAAGAAGAACCAGAAGAACCAATTGAATTAAATCCAAATTTACCATCAGCAGTTAATAGAATTATTATGAAAGCATTGAAAAAAGATACAACTTTAAGATATCAATCTGCAACAGATATGTTAGCTGATTTAAGGCAAGCTTTAAAAAATCCTAATGGTGATTTTGTGGATGATAGAGATTATGATGCAACAGCAAGAACACAAAAAATTAATACAGATTTATATGGAAATGTGGATGAAGATAATAATAAAAGAAATGGAAAGAAAGATAATAAATTTGTAGCATTTATAAAAAGACATAAAGTATTAAGCAGCTTTATTGGATTAATATTATTATTTGCTATCAGTTTAGGTGGTACATTAGCATATTTAAATATAACGAATCCAGCAGAAGTAGAGCTTCCAGATATAGTAGGAATGTCAAAAGAAGAGGCACAAAAAACAGTAGAAGATTTAAAACTTGTATTTGAAGTATCAAGTGAAGAATTTAATAAAGATGTTCCAGAAGGATATGTTATCTCTCAAGATCCTACCTATATTGCAGACTATAATGTAAAAGAAGGAAGTACTGTCAAAGTAGTTATTAGCAAAGGACAAGAAAAAACAACAGTACCTAATGTTGAAGGAGAAGAAAGAAGCGAAGCAATAAAAATGCTAGAAGATGCAAAATTGAAAGCAGAAGTAGTAGAAGAAACAAGTAAGACAGTAAAAGAAGGGTATGTTATTTCTCAAGAAGTAGAAGCAGATTCTGAGGCATATGCAGGAGACACAGTTAAAATTCATGTAAGTACAGGAACAGGAATAAAACAAGTTACAGTTCAAAATGTTATAGGGCAAACAGAAGCAAATGCAAAATCAACATTAGAAGGTCAAGGATTAAAAGTTACAATTAATTATGTAGAAGCAACTTCAAATGATGGAAAAGTTACAGCACAAAGTGTAGCAGGAGGAACAACAGTAGATGAGGGAACAACCGTTACATTAACTGTAAATAAAGTAGCTGAAAATAAAGACATAGTAGTAAATGTAAGTGTTAAGAAATTAGTAGAGAGTTATTTCGCAGAGAAAAATGAAGAAACAGAAGAGACAACTAATAAAAATGTAAATGTAAAAGTTAATAATGAAACAAGAACAGTAAGCAGTACAACTGAGAATTGTCAAATAACGCTTTCAGGAAAAGAAGGAGAATCTTTAGAGATAAATGTATCTATAACAGATCCAAACAATGGTGGTAGTCAAATTTATAGTTCAAGTAGGACGGTTACTTTAGGATCACAGAATACAATAACCTTTTAATGAAAAATAGATAAGACTAAAATAATAAAAGTTCAATTAGTAATTGCTAATTGGACTTTTTTCGTATATAATGGTAAAGAGAGATGTTTTTAAAGAAATGTCCCAAACAGAAACGATCTCAATGGGACAAATGTCGCATAGAAAAACGATCTCAATGAGACAAAGATGGAGGGAATATGCAAGGATTAATTGTAGAGAATATATCTAATCTATACCAAGTAAAAGTGGAGAAAGAAATATATGAAACAACTGCAAGAGGAAAATTTAAGAAAGAGGAAATTACGCCAGTTGTTGGTGATATAGTGGATATAACGATTACAGATGAAAAAGAGAAAAAAGCTGTTATCGAGAAAATATATGAAAGAAGAGTATATATAAAAAGACCAAAACTTGCGAATATTACACAAATTATATTTGTTGTTTCTAGTAAAGATCCAAAACCAGATTTACTAATGTTAGATAAACAACTAGCTTTTGCAGAGTATGTAGGGGTAAATAGCATTATAGTTTTGAATAAAACAGATTTAGACCAAAAGGAAGATTTTAGAAATATAAAACAAATATATAGTAAAATAGGATATACTATTATCTTGACAGATGCTAAACAGAGACAAGGAATTGATAACTTGAAAAATTTATTAAAAAATAATATCAATGCATTTTCAGGAAATTCCGGTGTTGGAAAATCTACTTTAATTAATGGCATATTTGACAAAGATGTTACACAAGAAGGAGAAATTAGTAAGAAAAATAAAAGAGGGAAAAATACAACAACAGCCATTAAATTGTATGAAATAGATGAGAATACTTATATAGCAGATACACCAGGTTTTTCAACATTTGATATATCAGAAATAGAAAGTAAAGAGTTATATCAGTATTTCAAAGAATTTAAACAGTTTGAAGAAAATTGTGAATTTATAGGCTGTACACATATAAAGGAAGAGAATTGTGGAATAAAAAAAGCAGTTGAAAATGGAGAGATTGATAAAGCAAGATATGAACGTTTTTGCAAAATATATCAAGAATTAAAAGAAAAGGAGGAAAGAAAATGGTAGAAGTTTCAACATCAATTCTTTCAGTAAAAAAAGGAGAGGAGTCAAAAACATTTTTTTCATTAGAAGCGGCTAAAACTGATTATTTTCATATAGATGTGATGGATGGTGAATTTGTAGAAAAAAATACATATCAAACCATGTTAGAATATGCTTCTTATATCAGAAGAATATCAAATGCACCATTAGATGTTCATTTAATGGTAAATGATATTAAAAAAGCAGTAAATGATTTTAGTGCAGTAGAACCAAATATCATAACATTTCATTTAGAAGCATGTAAAGATGAACAAGAGGTAATGGAAACAATAAACTATATAAAACAAAATCATTGTAAAATAGGAATATCGGTAAAACCAGATACAAAGATAGAAGAGGTTTACAAATATTTGCCATATATCCATATGTGTCTAGTTATGACAGTAGAACCTGGAAAAGGTGGACAAAGCTATTTAAGTGAAATGACAGAAAAAGTGAGTACATTAAAAAAATATATTGATGATAATGATTTAGAAATTGATATAGAAGTAGATGGAGGAATTAACTTAAGAACTGCTCCAGAAGTAAAAGAAGCAGGTGCAAATATTTTAGTTGCAGGAACAGCAATTTTAAATGCCGTAGATTATAAAGTGATTATAGATGAATTGAAAAAAGAAGGAATCTGATGATGCAGATTCCTTCTTTTGAATAAATTGATTATTTATTATTTAGAATTTTCATCTTTGTTTTTATCTGTTTCATTATTTTTTTCTTCATTTTTTTCAGTTTCATCAGATTTGATTTCTTCCTTTGAATTGGTTGTTTCATCAGATTTATCTTCTTCTTTTGCATTTGTTGATTTATCAGATGAATTTTCTTTTTCTGTTTTAGATTTAGGTTCTTCTATTTTTTCTTCAGAATTTGAAGTTTTTTTATCAGAATCTAAATTTGTTTTATCAGATTTTTCTTGTATTAAAATGTTATATGAAATTGTACCAATTCCCCATATAATTGCAATTAGAGAAATAATCATACCTGCGTAAGGGATTAAAGTCAATAGCCAGAATATGATAGTGGTAACAATTAAAAATCCTAATTTATATAAGTTTTGTGTAATTTTCAACTTATTGCAAATCATTGTATTTACATCAATAACTGCAGCAGATGTACTGATGAAGAAAAGAATAGCTAATACACAAAGTAATAATATAGTAAACTGACTAGTGATAGGAATTAGTAAGATGATGACAGATAATAAAGTAATCACAATTGGAACGATGATTCCTAATCCTATGATTTGCAAAGCTTTTCTCCAAGTTATAGGATGGCTTGAATTGTGTAATAATTTTGGAGAAATCCATAAGCCAATTAACCATATAATAATGGCAGATACTAGTATAGCACCTAAAGAATACATATAGTATGAAATATCAAATGTATGATTTTGTAATTGAGAAAAATGTGTTTCTCCAGAAACATGTCCTTCTGGGATAGATATTTCATTGTCAGAAGAATAATTTAAATTTCCTTGTATACTTCCATATGATGCAATACTAGGAGTCTCTTCTGTATTAGGTTTTTCTTTGAAATTGATAGAAGAACAGTTGGTAAAAACATCTCTTCCAATCATACTATTGATATTAAGTGTATTACAGATACTTTTCACGTCTCTATATATAAATCCATCAATAGTTAATGTATTACCAATAGAATAGATGTTGTAAGCAACACCTTTTACATTAATGGTATTGGCACATGCAAATATATTATTCAAAATGTATCCATTATCTTCTATATTAAGAGTGTTAGCAAATATAAAGGCATCTCCACCAATTTGTGTATTAATGGTAACCGTATTTGCCATAATAAATAAATTGCCATCAACTGGTGTATCAATCGTTACTGTATCTTGAAATACATATTCGTCTCCTTCTGTTATTGTGACTTCTTCTTGAGAAGTACTAATAGGATTTGCTTGATCAGTTGTTGTTGTTTCAACATTAACTTCATTTTCAGCATTTACAATAGGTATTAACAAAGAAATAACAAGCAAAGCAATTAAAAAAATGATGTTTATTTTCTTTTTTAACATAATATCCTCCTTTTAAATTAATATTAATAGAAATATATAACGGAAAAGGGATTTTGTCAATAATAAGAATGAGTAGTTTTGTCTTTAAAAGAACAAAACTACTCATTGAGTTTTTTTTCTGATTTATCAACAAAGTAAGTGCATTCACTGGTTGTTGAAAAAATGGTAGGTGTAATACTAGAATAAGAACATTTACCATCTTTTTGATAAATACAATTTAGTGAACAATTAATATTTGTCAAAAAATCACCTCTACATAGTAGTATGTAAAAAAGATAAATAAATATACAAAATTTATATAGGTTCTTTGAATAAGAAAAAAGACATATTCATAAATACATAGAAATGATAATTGACAGTTTATAAAAAGGATATTATACTATATATACCTAGATGGCTTGAATTTATGTGCTTAAGGCAACAAAACACAAAAGTTTGTGTAGGGAGGTTTAGAATATGCAATATTTAAGAGAATATTTGGACCCAAAATACTCATGGTGGTTAGCAGATTCTAGATATCTGATATCATTAAATGAAATTCCACCAACGGCAGAAAATCTTCGGATACTTTTTTATTGTGAAGAATGTGATGGTGACGAAGATTTACCATATCATGTAGCAAAACTGGAAGATATCAAAATAGATCAAGATGGCGATTACAATTTTTGCTGTCCAGAATATGATTATGATGGATCATATCAGGAATGTGTGGATTGTTCTGAACTGCCAGAAGAGTTAAAAGATATCTTTGAATCTACTTCATTTGAGAAGGTTTATGATGATGTAGACGAAGAAGACGAAGAGTAACTTGAAAACCAGCCTAAGCACAAAACTAGATTAAACTAGGTAAAGAAGGAATCTTGCAATGCAGATTCCTTCTTTTGAAAATATAAACTAAAAATTTGTGTATAGAAAGCTTTGATTTCATTAATGTATGCTTTTTTTATAATGTTTACAATATTCCTTAATGGAACAAGTATTACATTTTGGATTTCTGGCAATACAAGTATTTCTACCATGCCAAACAAATAAATGGTTGATATCTTTTAAATATTCTTTTGGAAAAATTTTAATTAAATCTTGTTCGATTTTTTCAGGTTCTTTTTCTTTTGATAAACCAATTAAATTTGAAATTCTTTTTGCATGGGTATCAACAGCAATACCTTCTGCAATGCCAAATACTTCTAACAAGACAACATTAGCCGTTTTTCTGCCAACACCTGCTAAACTCATCAAATCTTCCATATTATTTGGTACTTGTCCATTAAATTTTTCTAGAACTTGATTTGCGCATAATTTTATATTTTTTGCTTTATTCTTAAAAAAGCCACAAGGATGGATAAAATCTTCCAACTCTTTTATATCTATATTGGCAAAATCTTCTACTGTTTTACATTTTTTAAAAAGGGCAGGTGTTGTTTTATTGACTCTTTCATCAGTACATTGTGCAGAAAGAATAACAGCAACAACTGCCTGAATAGGTGTTTCGAAATCCAAGCTACAAGCAGCGTCTGGATAAGTTTGTTTTAAAATTTCTACCATTTTTACTGCATCTTTTTTATTCATATATCATCCCTTCTTATGATAGGTTTATTGTTTCTTTTTCTAAATTTACTATATATTTTAAAGAAAAATTAATGAAAAGTCAATTGGTTTGATTTATCCTATGTTTTTTTAAGAGTTACCATAAATGTCACATAAAACAGGTAAGTGAATATAATATACAAAAGAGAATGGAGGTAATAAACATGTTAAGGTTATTTAAAAAGACACTTGCTATTTGTCTAATAGGTTTAGGATTAGGTATATTATTAGTTTTATTACTTCCAATAACAGGCTGGTTATTTATGATAGGTGTCGTTGTGGTATGCGTTGGATTTATGTGGCTAGCATGCTAATATAAAAGGAGGGATACATATATGACAATTGTAGTGAAAAAAGTTCCAAAATTTTTGAGAGGTTTTGTGAAACTAATTTTTGGAATTAAAGATAAAAATTGATGGTTTGTATAGGAAAAAGGGAAGAAAGTAAAATAATTAACATAAAATTTGAAAAAATATATAAAAAATGGTATAATAAATAAGATGACAGAAAAATCTGTTATACAAAAGAAGTAGGAGGAGAGTGTTACTATGTATGAAGAAAGCGTATCAAAGCGGATGAAAGAAGGGGTGATGATTGATGCACACCCTAGGATAAGTACGATGCTTGCGTTTAAAGTTCTGGATAAAGAAGGATACAATCCAAGAACGGATCGCATTGATTATTGTACTGAATATCAAGATCAGTTTACAAGAGTCAAGTACTTGAAAACATCTCGTGAAATAGATGAGCAGACGGGAAAAGAGTACTTATGTCGGCATTATGCAATGAGGATGCCAGACAAATATGTTCCTGTAAAAGAGGCTCCACAAGGAGTCATCTGCTCTGAAGAAGACATCTAACTTAGTAACAAAGAAAAAAGACCGCACGTTCGTTGCGGTCTTTTTCTTATACTCAAGAGTGGTTCTTATATCAAAAAAAGAGCTTATGCTCTCTTTACTTTTCCATTTTTTAAACATTTAGCACATACATAAATTCTCTTTGTTTCACCATTTTCTGTAACTTTAACACTTCTTAAATTTGGTTTCCATGTACGTGGTGATCTTTTACTAATGTGAGAACGTGTAATACTAAGTTTATTTCCATGATTAACTGATTTTTCACAAATTGCACATTTAGCCATTCTTAATTGCACCTCCTAATTTTTAAAATAAACTGACTATTAACAAGTTTAACACAAAAGTATGAAAAAAACAAGTATTTTTCAAAAAATATTTAAAAATCCTTGCAAATTAGGAAAAATGTGGTATAATAATTAAGCTATATGATGAATAAAGAAAGGATTGAATAAGAATGGAATGTAAAGTAGAAAAAACAAAAAACGCAAATGAAGTAAAATTAAATGTAACAATAGAAGCTGAAAAATTTGATGAGGCTATTAAAAAAGTATATTTTAAAAGTGCAAAATATTTTAATATACCAGGATTTAGAAAAGGTAAAGCACCAATGAATATTGTTGAAAAATATTATGGAAAAGAAATATTCTATGAAGATGCTTTTAATGAAGTAGTTCCAGAAGAATTAGAAAAAGCAGTAGAAGAGAATAAGTTAGAAGTTGTTAGTAGACCAGATATAGAAGTAACACAAATAGGAAAAGGACAAGACTTAATTTTTACAGCAGTATTCCAAACAAAACCAGAAGCAGAACTTGGAAAATATAAAGGTGTAGAAATCAAAAAAATAGAGTATAAAGTAACAGACGAAGATATAGAACATGAATTAGGACATATGCAAGAACATAATTCAAGATTAATATCTGTAGAAGATAGACCAGTAGAAAAAGGAGATATTGCCAATATTAATTTTGAAGGATTTGTAGATGGAGTTGCTTTTGAAGGTGGAAAAGCAGAAAACCATGACTTAGAAATTGGAAGCAATACATTTATCCCAGGATTTGAAGACCAAATTATTGGAATGAAAATTGATGAAGAAAAAGATATTCAAGTAAAATTTCCAGATGAATATTTCTCAAAAGATTTAGCTGGAAAAGATGCTACATTTAAAGTAAAAGTAAATGAAATCAAGAAAAAAGAATTACCAACATTAGATGATGAATTTGCAAAAGATGTTAGTGAATTCGATACATTAAAAGAATTAAAAGCAAGTATTAAAGAAAAACAACAAAAACAAAATGATGAAAGAGAAAAATATGAAACACAAGATGCTGTTATCAAAGCAGTATGTGAAAATGTAAAAGTAGATATTCCATCAGGAATGATTGAAACAGAAACAGAAAACATGTTAAAAGATATGGAACAAAGATTATCATATCAAGGATTAAAATTAGATCAATATCTTCAAATGATGGGAAAAACAAGAGAAGAAATGCAAAAAGAATATGAGCCTCAAGCAACAGAAGCAATAAAATCTCGTTTAGCAATTGAAGCAGTTATTAAAGCTGAAAAAATAGAGGTAGCAGATATCGATATAGATGAAAAAATAAAAGAAATGGCTAAAAATTATGGTAGAGAAAATGATGAAGAATTCTTGAAAAATGAAAATGTAAGAAATTATATCAAACAAGGATTAGAATCAGAAAAAGCACTTGAATTTTTAGTAGAAAATGCAAAAATAAAATAGAATAAAATCATGAAAGGTTGGGGTGTTAAATGTTATAGTTAAATTTTAACCCCAGCTTTTTTGACAATTAGATTTTAGTAGCATATAGTATGGTTAATTGTCAAAAGAAAATAAACAAGAAATATTTAATAAATAAAAGAGTTCAAAGGAGGTTTTTAATATGTTAGAAAAAGCAAGTTTAGTACCTTATGTCATAGAACAAACAAGTAAAGGAGAAAGATCTTATGATATTTTTTCAAGATTACTAAAAGACAGAATTATCTTTTTAGGAGAAGATGTAAATCCAACAACATCAAGTTTAGTAATTGCACAATTATTATTTTTAGAATCAGAAGATCCAGATAAAGATATCAACTTATATATTAATTCACCAGGAGGTTCTATCACAGACGGAATGGGAATTATTGATACAATGAATTATATAAAATGTCCAGTATCAACAATTTGTATAGGAATGGCAGCTAGTATGGGAGCGGCTTTATTGGCTGCTGGAGAAAAAGGAAAGAGATTTGCAACACCAAATGCAGAAATCTTAATTCACCAACCACTAATCGGTGGTGGAGGACTTTCAGGTCAAGCAACAGAAATTAAAATTCATGCAGACCATTTAGTAAAAACAAGAGAAAAACTAAATAAATTCTTAAGTGAAAGAACAGGTCAAACAGTTGAACAAATCCAAAAAGATACAGAAAGAGATAATTATATGACAGCAGAAGAAGCTTTACAATACGGATTGATTGATGGAATTATGGACAAAAGAAAATGATATAAAAATCTTTTGAAATATTAAAAAAACGAGTGTATAATAATTGTTAATTTTAATATAATATATGAAAGAAAGATTTTAGGAAGGAATGAAAAAAACAAATGGCAAAAAATGATGTACCAAAAAGTGTAAGATGTTCATTTTGTGGTAAGGCACAAGAAAATGTTAGAAAAATTGTTGCAGGTCCAGGTGTATATATATGTGATGAATGTATAGACCTTTGCAATAGTATTATTGAATCTGAATTATATGATGACGATAAAGCAGGATATACTTTAAATGAATTAAACGATATTCCAAGTCCAAGAGAAATCAAAAAAGTATTAGATGATTATGTGATTGGGCAAGAAGATGCAAAAAAAACATTATCTGTTGCAGTATATAACCATTATAAAAGAATTGCACATGAGGAAGTAGCAACCAAAGATGATGATGTGGAAATTCAAAAAAGCAATATTTTATTATTAGGGCCAACAGGTTGTGGAAAAACGCTACTTGCAAGAACATTAGCAAGGATTCTAGATGTTCCTTTTGCAATTGCAGATGCCACAACACTCACAGAAGCGGGATATGTTGGTGAAGATGTTGAAAATATCTTGTTGAAATTGATTCAAGCAGCAGATGGAGATGTTCAAAAAGCAGAAAAAGGTATTATTTATATAGATGAAATAGATAAAATTACTAGAAAATCAGAAAATCCATCTATCACAAGAGACGTTAGTGGAGAAGGTGTTCAACAAGCTTTACTAAAAATTATTGAAGGAACGATTGCATCTGTACCACCACAAGGAGGAAGAAAGCATCCAAATCAAGAATTGATTCAAATTAATACAGAGAATATATTAATTATCTGTGGAGGTGCATTTGAAGGATTAGAAAATATTATAAAAGATAGAACAGGAAAAAAATCTATTGGATTTGGCTCTAAAATAGAAAGTACAAAAGAAATTAGTAAATATGAAGTGTTTAAAGAATTATTACCACAAGATTTATTAAAATATGGTTTGATTCCAGAATTCATAGGAAGATTACCGATTGTGGCAACTTTACAAGAATTAGATAGAGAAGCATTAATTGAAATATTAAAAGAACCTAAAAATTCATTAATTAAACAATATCAAAAATTATTTGAAATTGATGGAGTAGAATTAATATTTGAAGAAGATGCATTAGGAGCAATTGTTGATAAAGCAATTGAAAGAAAAACAGGAGCAAGAGGGTTGCGTTCTATTATTGAAGAAAGAATGAGAGATATCATGTTTGATATTCCATCAAATCCAAATATTGAAAAATGTATTATTACAAAGCAAACCATATTAGATAATGAAGCACCTGATATTATTATCAATACCAATAAACAAAAACAACAAAAAGGTAAGAAAAAAAGACAAGTGCCAGAAAGTGAAGAAAAAGAAACAGCATAAAATAAAAACTACTTTTGATGTATGATCAAGAGTAGTTTTTTAAGTTCATATAGAATTTTAAGTTGAAATAACCAAAGGTGTATGATATAAATAATAATATGTAATAAATAAAAATTGTAATAACATAAAAAATAATTTTGAAGAGGTATTCATGGTAGCAGAAGTCATTATTAATAGAGGAGCAAAAAAACTAAATAGAACCTTTGACTATAACATACCAAAGGAATTAGAAGAACTAATATTAGTGGGAAGTAAAGTATTAGTTCCTTTTGGTAATGGTGGAAAACTAACAGAAGCGTTTGTAGTAGGAATCAAAGAAAAATCACAATTTGAAGTAAAAGATATTGCAAAATTAGAAGAAAATTTGAGAAATAAACAAATTGCACTAGCGAAATGGATGGCAAAGCGATATTTTTGTAATGTATCAGATTGTATCAAATTGATGCTAACACCAGGAACAAGAAACAAAAATAGAGAAAAAAGAATTCAAGATAAAATGATTAATTGTGTATATTTAAAAAAAGATATAGAAGAAATCGAATTTGAAATACAGACTGAAAAGATAAAATCAGAAAAACAAAAAAGGGTATTGAACTTCATAAAAGACAATGAAGGAGCAACTGTACCAGAAATTGAAATGTTTACAGATTGTGCAAGAGGGATTGTCAATACTTTAGTTAAGAATGGTTATTTAGAAATTGTAGAAAAAAAGGTAGAAAGAAATCCACTATTAGGGAGAGATTGTGAAAAAACAGAGAAATTACACCTGACGGAAGAACAAGAAAAAGCCTATAAAAGTGTAGAAGAAGCGATTGATAAAAAACAATATCAACAATTTTTGATATATGGTGTAACAGGTTCTGGAAAAACAGAAGTATATTTACAATTAATTGAAAAAGTATTGAATATTGGTAAAAATGCGATTGTATTAGTTCCAGAAATATCTCTAACGCCACAGATGTTAGATCGATTTATTTCACGATTTGGAAAAGAAGAAATAGCAATTTTACATAGTAAATTATCAATTGGAGAAAGACATGATGAATGGGAAAGAATTCGAGAGAAAAAAGCAAGAATTGTGATAGGAGCAAGATCTGCTATATTTGCACCAATTGAAAACATTGGAATTATCATTATAGATGAAGAACATGATAGTTCTTACAAATCAGAAACCAATCCCAGATACAATGCGAAAGAAATTGCTAAAATTCTAGCAAAAGACAATCAAGCACCATTGGTATTAGGAAGCGCAACACCAGATATGACAACTTTCTATCATGCAACAAATGAAGATGCATTCGGAAATACCAAGATGAAACTATTAACACTTACTAAAAGAGCAAATCAATCTTCACTTCCAAAAGTAGAAATTATTGATTTGAAACAAGAGCTAGCAAATGGAAATCGCTCAATGCTTAGTATGGAGTTGTATAATTGTATTGAAGAAAATTTAAAACAAAAAAGACAAACGATTTTGTTTTTAAATAGAAGAGGATACTCTACATTTATCATGTGCAGAAATTGTGGGTATACTGTAAAATGTCCAAATTGTAATATTAGCATGACATATCATAGTTATGAAAGAAAATTAAAATGTCATTATTGTGGACATGAAGAAAACATTGTAACTATTTGTCCAGAATGTCATAGTGATAAAATTCGATATTTTGGAACAGGAACGCAAAAATTAGAACAAGAAATTCATAAACAATTTCCCGAAGCATCTACTATTCGAATGGATATTGATACTGTCACAAAGAAAAATTCACATGAAGTGATTTTAAATACATTTAAAAATGAGAATATTGATATTTTAATTGGAACACAAATGGTAGTAAAAGGGCATCATTTTCCTAATGTGACATTAGTTGGTGTTATTGCAGCAGATAGCTCTTTAAATATCGATGATTATAGAGCAAATGAAAGAACTTTCCAAATTTTAACACAAGTAGCAGGAAGAGCAGGTAGAGAAAATTTGCCAGGAAAAGTGATTATTCAGACATATAATCCAGACAATTTTAGCATTATTTGTGCACAAAAACAAAATTATGATTTATTTTATGAAACAGAAATTGCACTTAGAGAACAGTTGAAATATCCGCCATTTTGCGATATAATATTGATTGGATTAAATAGCTATCAAGAGGCAGAGATAAAAAATGTATCTGGTAAAATATATCAGTATTTAGAAAAAAGATTGAATAAAGAAGAATTTAAAGTATTAAGACCAATGCCTTGTCCGATTGATAAAATTCAAAATCGATACAGATGGAGAATTATCATAAAAGGAAAGATGACAGAAGAGGCAAATGAAATTCTAAATGCTTGCTTAAAAGAGATATATCAGGAAAATATAAAAGATACGAGGATTTCGATTGATGTTAATCCAAATAATATGAGTTAATTCAATGGATAAATATAAAAAGAATAATATCCTAAAACAACAAGGAAGGGAAGGAAGATATATGGCAATTAGAAATTTAAGATATCAAGGAGATGACATTTTAAAGAAAAAATCAAGAGAAGTTCCAGAAGAAGAGATTGCAAGTGAAAAAATACAATCCTTAATTGATGATATGATAGAAACGATGCATAGATATAATGGAGTAGGACTAGCTGCCGTTCAAGTAGGTGTGCTAAAAAGAATTGTAGTAATTGATTTATATGATGACCATGGTCCAATTGTATTAATTAATCCTGTTGTTATAAAAACAAAAGGAGAACAAGAAGTTGATGAAGGATGTTTGAGTTTTCCAAATGAATTTGCAAAAGTAATTAGACCAGCAGAAGTGGTAGCAGAATATACAGATAGAGATGGAAAACGAATGAGAGTAAAGGCAAAAGAATTATTAGCGCAAGTTATTTCTCATGAACTTGACCATTTAGAAGGAGAATTATTTATAGATAAAATTATTCCAGGAACCTTAGAGTATATTGAACCGGAAAAAGGATAAAGGAGAAAAGTATGAAAATTGTATTTATGGGAACACCAGATTTTGCAGAAGAAAGCTTAAAAGCAATCTATGAAGCAGGTTATGAAATTATCGGTGTGGTAACAAATCCAGATAGACCAAAAGGAAGAGGAATGAAAATGATTCCAAGTCCTGTAAAAGAATTTGCGATGGAAAAGAATTTAATACTTTATCAACCAGAAAAAGTAAAAAATAATGAAGAATTTGCAAATGAATTAAAAGCATTACAACCTGATGTTATTTGTGTGGTAGCTTATGGAAAGATATTACCAAAAGAAATATTAGATATCCCACCATATGGTTGTATTAATGTTCATGCATCATTATTACCTCAATATAGAGGAGCTGCACCTGTTCAATGGTCTGTATTAAATGGAGACAAAATAACAGGTGTGACAACTATGTATATGGATGTAGGAATGGATACAGGAGATATGATTTTAAAACAAGAAGTGCAAATTGGTGAAGAAGAAACAACCGGAGAGTTATGGGATAGATTAAAGGTAATTGGTGGAAAGTTATTAGTAGAAACATTAAAACAAATCGAAAAAGGAATTGCTCCAAGAGAAAAGCAAGGAGAAGATTATACAGTTGCACCAATGTTATCAAAAGATATGGCAAAAATTGATTGGAATCATAAAACAGCTGAAGAAATTAAAAATTTGGTTAGAGGATTAAATCCTATCATGGGAGCTTACACATTTTTGAATGGGAAAAAGATAAAATTTTGGAAAGTGAAAGTTGCCGGAGAAGATGAAATACATGCAGAAAATTTAGGATTTTTAACAAATGGTACAGTGATTATATCAGACCCTAAAGATGGTATATTTATTAAATGCAAGGAAGGAATTTTAAAAGGTTTAGAAATACAAGGAGAAAATTCAAAAAGAATGTCAATACAAGATTATTTAAGAGGAAATCCAATACAGGAATTTGATGTTTTTGAATAACTGCTAATGTTCAATTTATTAAAAAAGTGTAAATATTGTGAAAATAGTTGTAAAATTCATAAAAAATTGATATACTTATATGGAAAAATAAGTATATCTTTTTTAAAATTAGAAAAGGTATATAGATTTTTCAAAAGCGAGATTTGTTCGTATAAAAAATAGAACAAGGAGGAATTGATATGGAAGAAGAAAATAAAAATGTGGAAAATGGGGAAGTTGTAGAATTAGATGAAGAAATAAAAACAGATAATGAAGGAATTCAGATATCAAGTGATGTTGTAGCTGTTATAGCAGGTGTTGCTGTTTCAGAAGTACGAGGGGTGTCAGGAATGTCAGGAGGATTTGCAGGAGGAATTACAGAAGTATTAAGCGGAAAGAAAAATTTAGCAAAAGGAATAAAAGTAGATATTAATGAAGATATAGCTAAAATAGATGTAAACATTATTGTAGAATATGGTTCAAGAATACCTGATGTTGCTTTTGAAATCCAAAATAGAGTAAAAAAATCAGTAGAAAATATGACAGGATTAAAAGTAGAAGAAGTTAATGTACATGTTCAAGGAGTTAATACAGATGCTGTTATGAATGAAAAAGAAGATATACAAGATACAGTAGAAGAAAATAATAATGAGGAAAATCAATAAAATAGATAAAAAATAAATCATGAATAAAAGGAGAAGAAATGAAATGAAAATTTTAGAAAAAATCACATTAATTATATATTCATATGTTATATTAATATTAGCTGTTTTAGCATGTTTGTTAGTGTTTAGATGGCTAGATCCAGAACTAGTTGGAGAAATTGTTAATAATATATTATCAGGAGATATATCAGGAAAGATTGTATTAGGAGTTAGTGTTATATTTATCTTACTTTCTATTAAATGTATATTTTTTACTTCAAGTTCAAAAGAACAAATTAAAGAAAGACAAGGTGTTCTATTAGAAAATGAAAATGGAAAATTAATGATTTCTAAAGAGACTATTGAAAATTTAGTAAATTCAGTAGCAAAAGGATTTGAAAGTACAGAAGATGTTACAACAAGAGTAGAACTAGATAAAGATAATAATGTAAGAGTATATGCAAATTTAATTGTTAGTTCAGAAGCAGTTATAAAAGATTTATCTGCAAAACTTCAAACAAGTATAAAAGATAAAATTAAAACGGCGACAGACTTAGAAGTAAATGAAGTCAATATAACAGTGAAAAAAGTTGCAGACAAACCACAAGAGGCATAAAGTAACAATTCTCAGTTTGAGGTAAGAAAGGTTGTGAAAGCATGAATAATTTTAAAGATTTTTGGAATCAATATAGAGGTGCAATTATTGGAGTGATTATAGCAATTCTAATTTTAATTACAAGATTAGATCAATTAATATTAGCAATTGTTGTGTTATTTTTAGGTGCATTCATTGGGAATTATGTGCAAAGAAATAAAGAAGATGTGAAAACAAAATTAAAAAATTTTATAGATAAAATGTAGAAGGGAATGAATATGAATAGAACAGCAATTAGAGAAAGTGCTTTTAAATTAATCTATAGTTTAGAGATACAAAAACAGAATGATTTAAAAGAGCAAATAGACTTATATTTTGAAAGTGAAAATATAGAAAACAAAGCAGCAAAAGAATATATAGAAGATGCAGTTTTAGGAATTGAAAACCATAAAGAAGAGATTTTGACCTTAATAGAGAAAAACTTAAAGAAAGATTGGAAAATTGACAGAATTTCTAGAATTGATTTATCTATATTAAAGTTAGCCATTTATGAAATTCAATATAAAGATATACCATTTAAAGTGGTTATTAATGAAGCAGTAGAATTGGCTAAAAAGTATGGAGAAGATTCATCAAAAAACTTTGTAAACGGAATATTAGCAAGTATTGTTAACAAATAGATGAGGCAGGGATATTTTATATATCCCTAGTTTAAGTTAGAGGAAGTATGATATGAAATATACAGAAATGGCAATTAGTGTAACAGATTTAAACAAATATATAAAAAATAAAATTGCAGATGATGAATATTTAAGTAATATTTTAATAAAAGGTGAGCTTTCTAATTTTAAGCACCATTATACAGGACATTTATATTTTACCTTAAAAGATGAAAATTCTTTGATTAAATGTATTATGTTCAAATCATATGCACAAAAATTAAATTTTGAGCCCAAAGATGGTATGAAAGTATATATATTAGGATCTGTTTCTGTGTTTGAAAGAGATGGTGTCTATCAGATTTATGCAAAAGTCATGGAGGAAGATGGAGTAGGAGATTTATATACCAAATACCAAAAATTAAAAGAAGAATTAGAGAAAAAAGGATTATTTGATGTAAGTCATAAACAAAAAATCCCAATGATGCCAAAAGTAATTGGTGTATTAACTTCTCAAACAGGTTCTGTTATCAGAGATATTATTAATGTATCCACAAGAAGAAATCCAAATGTGTATATTAGACTTCTACCAGTACCGGTTCAAGGAGAAGGGGCAGCAGAAAAAATTGCAGAAGGCATTGAATATATGAATAAAAACCAACTAGCAGATATTATTATTTTAGCTAGAGGAGGAGGTTCTTTAGAAGATTTATGGCCATTTAATGAAGAGATTGTTGCATATAGTATTTATGAATCAAAAATTCCAATTATATCAGCAGTAGGACATGAAACGGATTTTTCAATTTCTGATTTTGTGGCAGATTTAAGAGCTCCTACACCATCAGCTGCAGCAGAACTGGCTGTACCAGATATTTATGAGTTGAAACAAAAAATCAATATATACCAAAATCGATTAAAAATGGCATTAACTAAAAAACTAGAAATTATGAAATTACGATATGATAAATGTATGTCTAGTTCTGTTTTTAAAGAACCAACAAGGAGAATTCAAGAAAATTACATTAAAATGGATTCTTATGTAAAACAGTTAGAAAATAGCATTAATAAAATAAAGGAAAAAAATAAGAATAAATATATTGAACTCGTATCAAAATTAGATACATTAAGTCCATTAAAAACATTAACTAGAGGCTATTCTATTATTGAAAAAGATGGGAAAATTGTTAAAAGTATAATAGATTTACAAGCAGAAGATGAAATTTCAATTCGATTGAGAGATGGAGAAAAACAAGCAAAAATAATATAATAAAATCATTTTATATTATGGTAGAAATGTAAATTTTAAGATAAGGAGAATAAAACGAATGGAGATAAAAGAAAAAGTACTAATGATAATTACAATCATATTGTTAGTTATTATGATAGGAATGGCTTGTTATAGTTTATATAATCGACAAGGAAAGAACGAAGATAATCAGAATATTATTAATGAAATAGATTTAAATCAAACAACAACAAATAATGTAACAGAGGAAGAAAATGAGACAAATACAGAAGCGCTAGAAAACATAGTAAGTGTAGAAAATGAAACAGTGACACCTACGATAGAGCCAAATGTGACAGAAGAAGAAATTAATAGTGATTATGTAGGAACTGAAGAACAACAAACAGTTAACACAGAGCAAACAGAAGAAGAAAAGGTTATTGAACTTGTAAAAAATGATTATGGAACAGATCAAGGTGTAGATTTTAATATTGAAAATAAAGAAGGAACAATTTATCATGTATCTGTACGTGATATAAATACGACTGCAGCTTTAGCATGGTATGATGTAGATATAGTGACAAATGCAGTTACAAGGAAATAAAAATCCAAGAATTTATAGTACTGGATTTTTAAGAAAGGAAAGAGAATAACATGAAGAAAAGTTTTGAAGAACAAATTCAAGAATTAGAAAAAATTATTAATGAATTAGAAAATGGAAATTTAAACTTAGATGATTCTGTTGTGAAATTTGAAGAAGGAATGAAAATTTCAAAAGAATGTAATAAAATGTTAGAAAATGCAGAAAAGAAAATTACAATATTACTAAATGATGAAGACGGTGAAAAGAAAGAAGAAAATTTTGAAACCGAATAAAAGATAAGGGGGATATTTTAAAGAATGAATGGATTTTTGCAATTTATTCAGAATAAATATATATATGTACCACTATTATTGTGGTTTTGTATACAATTATTCAAATTATTATATGATTTAGTAAAAACAAAGAAATTTAATTTTAAAAGAATTTTAGGTGCTGGGGGAATGCCAAGTTCACATTCAGCAGTTGTTACGAGTTTAGCAACGTTGATTGGAAAATATGAAGGTGTAGATACACCACTATTTGCTTTATCATTTGCGTTTGCATTTGTGGTTATGTATGATGCTTGTGGTGTTAGAAGAGCAGCTGGAAAACAAGCAGCCTTATTAAATAAATTAGTAGAAACACCTGGATTGACAGGTGTACAAGTTTCAGAAAGATTAGTGGAAGTTTTAGGACATACACCTGTACAAGTGCTTGTTGGAGCATTAATAGGTATTGTAGCAGGATTAGTTATATAAGGAAAGTGAGCATAAAAAATGAAAAATTATATTAAAGATATGAGAGAAAAAATAGGGCATAAACCAATTGTTATGCCTGGAGTAGGATTAATTATTTGTAAGGATAATAAAATATTACTACAAAAAAGAGCTGATGATGGAAATTGGGGAATTCATGGTGGAGGAATGGAACTAGGAGAAACCTATTTAGAGGCTTTAAATAGAGAATTAAAAGAAGAAATGAATATAGCACCAGTAAATCCTAAACTATATGGAATTTTTTCAGGAAAAAAAACATATCATATATATCCAAATGAAGATGAAGTTTTTATTATCAATCATGTATTCTTTTGTGAAGAATATGAAGGTGATATCCAATTTAATGATCATGAAGTAACAGATTGCAAATGGTTTGATATACATAATTTACCAGATAAACTAATAGACTTAGATGTTTCTGTTTTAGGACATTTGAAGGAATACTTAGAAAATAGACAAGTCATTGTAGATTAAAATATAAAGGGGGAATGTGAAAATATCTTTTATTAAATAGAAAAAATCAATTTTTTCTATTTAATAAAAAACAACAATGCACAGAAAAATTGCTATGCAATTTTTCGCGTCGACAAATCTTTACGCTTTTCGAGAACTTAATGATATATAGTTAAATGAGAAAAATAGAGAAAAGTTCTCTCAAGCGAGATTTGTCCTAATAAAATGTAGAGAAACAATAGAAAAATATCTTAAAAGAAAAAATGAAAAAAATAAAAAAGGAGTGAAAAAAATGACAGATATTGAAATTGCAAGAAATACAAAATTAGACAATATCATAGATGTCGCAAAAAAAGTAGATGTAGAAGAAGAGGATTTAGAATTATATGGAAAGTATAAAGCAAAATTTTCTTCAGAATTATATGGAAAAGTAAAGGATAGAAAAGATGGAAAGTTGATATTAGTAACAGCAATTAGTCCAACACCATTAGGAGAAGGAAAAACAACTATGTCTATTGCAATTGCTGATGGATTAAGAAAAATTAATAAAAAATCTATTTTGGCATTAAGAGAACCATCTTTAGGTCCTGTATTTGGAATCAAAGGTGGAGCAACAGGTGGAGGAAGAGTGCAAGTAGCTCCAATGGAAGATATTAATCTACATTTTACTGGAGATATTCATGCCATTACAGCTGCTAACAATTTATTAGCTAGTTTAATTGATAATCATATCTATTTTGGAAATGAATTAAAATTCAAAGAAGTTGTTTGGAAAAGATGTGTAGACTTAAATGATAGACAATTAAGAGTTGTAGAAACAGGACTTTCAGGAGAAAGCAAAATTGTACCAAGAAGAGATAAATTTGATATCACAGTTGCTTCTGAAATTATGGCTGTTCTATGTTTATCAGAAAATATTAAAGATTTAAAAGAAAAATTAGGAAATATATTAATTGGATATAATGAAGAAGATAAACCAATTTATGCAAAAGACTTAAATGCACAAGGTGCAATGGCAGTCTTATTAAAAGATGCAATTAAACCAAATTTAGTACAAACGTTAGAGCATACACCAGCTATTATTCATGGAGGACCATTTGCGAATATTGCACATGGATGTAATAGTATTGCCGCAACAAAACTTGCTTTAAAATTAGCTGATTATACAGTTACAGAAGCAGGATTTGGAGCAGATTTAGGAGCAGAAAAATTCTTAGATATTAAGTGTAGAAAAGCAGGAATAAAACCAGATGCAGTTGTAATTGTTGCAACAATCAAAGCATTGAAATACCATGGTGGAATTGAAAAAGATAAAATTCAAGAAGAAAATATAGAAGGTCTTGAAAAAGGAATGGACAATCTATTTAGACATGTATCTAATATCAAAGATAAATTTGGATTAAATGTCATTGTAGCTATAAACAGATTTAATTCAGATACAGAAGCAGAAATTGAGTGTCTAAGAAAACATCTAGAAGAAAAAGGAGTAGAATTAAGTCTAGTAGAAGGATGGGCAAAAGGTGGAGAAGGTGCTATTGATATTGCTCAAAAATTAGTAAACTTAACAGAAAAAGAAGAAAACTTCCAATATATGTATGACTTAAATGAAGGAATTCAAGAAAAAATAGAAAAAGTAGCAACAAAGATTTATGGAGCAAAAGGTGTTATATTTGAAGAAGCAGCACAAAAAGAAATGAAGAGAATTGAAGAATTAGGATATGCAAATCTTCCAGTTTGTATTGCTAAAACACAATATTCTTTCTCAGATGATCCTAAAAATCTAGAATGTAAAGATGAATATAATATTACGATTAGAGATTTAGAATTAAAAACAGGTGCAGGATTTATTGTAGCACTTGCAGGAAAAATTATGACAATGCCAGGATTACCAAGAGTACCAGCAGCAGAAAGTATTGATATAGACGAAAATGGAGAAGTAGTAGGAATTTTCTAAAAGGAGTTCAATTTTGAACTTCTTTTTTTATTGTATAAACGCATATATTTTTATAGAAAAAAACAAAAAAATATGATATACATATAATAAACGAGAAAGAAAAGGAGAATAGATGTCATGAAAGAAAGACAAGCTGTACGTTGCTTTCTAATTGAAAATGGAAGTGTAGTAGTAACGAAATATAATGAAGAAAATCCAAAAGCAGGATATTATGAAATTCCAGGAGGAAAAATAGAGGAAAAGGAATATCCAAGAGATACAGCAATCAGAGAATTTAAAGAAGAAACAGGACTCACACTAAAAGAATATCAATTGAGAGGAATTGTCACATATGTATCTAATAAATGGGAAACAGAATATATGTATGTATTTACTGCGACGGAATTTGAAGGAAATCTAATAGAATGTGATGAGGGTGATTTAGAATGGATAAAGAAAGAAAAAGTAAATACATTACCTACCTGGGAAGGAGATCATATTTTTGTGGGAAAATTACAAAAGGATAACGGATTTTTCTCGGGAAAATTTGAATATGATGGGGAAAAATTAGTGCAATATAATTTGAAAGAATATTAGTAAGCTTTTTTAGAGTTAATTAGGAGAAATAGAAATATGAGTTAAATAGATTTATTGAAAGCATTGGTAAAATATAATACCGTGGAAGATAAAGAAAATCAAAAAATTTTAGTATATATAGAAGAGTATCTAAAGCCATTGGGATTCACTATACAGAAAAAAGAAAAATATTTGATAATGTCTATAGGAAAAGAACCAAATTTAGGATTTATAGGACATAGTGATACAGTAAATTATATCGATGGTTGGTTAACAAATCCATATGATGTAACAGTAAAAAATGATAATATATATGGGTTAGGCGTATGCGATATGAAAGGTGGAATAGCAGCATTTTTACAAGCTTTAGCAGAAATTGATTTAAATACATTAAAAAGAGGAATAAAAGTATATATCACATATGATGAAGAAATTGCTTTTTCTGGAATAAAAGATATTTTAAAAAGTCATGAGGAATTTCCAGAATATATTATTGTAGGAGAACCAACAGATAATCAAATCATAACAGGATGTAAAGGGCTTTTAGCTGTAAGAATAAAAACAAAGGGAAAGAAGGTACATTCTAGTACACCAGACAAAGGTGAAAGTGCGAATTTGAAAATGATAAAGTTATTAAATGAATTACAAAATTTCTATGAAAAAGAAATAAAAGTTGAAAAAAATGATAATTATGAAGTAAATTATACAACTATGAATATCGGTTTAATTAATGGAGGAAATTCTATTAATTCGGTTTCAGATAAGTGTGAAAGTTTTATAGATTTTAGAATTGCAAAAGAAGAACATATAGAAAAAATCAAGCAAAAAATAGATGAATTAAGTGACAAATATAAAGCAGATATCTATTACGAGATAGAAATACAACCATTTTTTAATAAGATTGATTTTCTAGAAAATGAAAAAACAGCAAATTTTATGACAGAAGCAAGTTGGGTTGAAGGAAGAAGAATCATTTTAGGTCCAGGACCAATTACGGCACATGAGATTAATGAACATATTTCAAAAAAATCATTGAGGGTATTAGTGGAACAATATAAAGAATTAATTGAAAAAATTTGTAATTAATAGATGATAAAAAATACTAAGTATTAAAACTTAGTATTTTTTGTTATAAAACAGCACTTAATATTAAAATACCAATATTATCATTGTAAATCTCATCAAACTGTGAAAGCGGAAGAGGATTTTCTCCAATACCAGCTTCAATAGTATATCCTGGGCGATTATAATTTTGAATAAACCAATCCTTGTATCCTGCAAAACTAGAATTGTATGGTGTTTCAGCAAGTCTATACCCACTTGCTTGTGCTAATTTTTGACCAATTTCTAGACTATTTGGTGGATTGAAATTTTGAAATTGCCAATAAATCTCTTGACCCTGTGTATGATAAGCAAGTACTAATTTAAAATCATGCATTAAAGTAAAATTATAAATGGCTAAAGCTTCTGGTTCTGTTAAAGGACCAAAACCAACAAAATCACGAGGTGCAGGTTGAGTAAATCCTTGCGCATATTTAATTTCTTTAGCTTGTTCCCAACCAGCAGGAAATTGTAAGTTTAGATCCACACCATTGATATTGGCTTTCCAACCAGAAGGGAAAGGAATATCAGGAAAACGATTACTAATGGTAACGGCATTTCGATAAGCTGTAGAATTCTGATTTAAATAGCCATTGACTAAATCAACACCATCAGGATTTACCATAGGCATGATATAAATAGAAGTACTGTTAAAAAGTTGTCTTATAGGATATCCATAGAGAGAACCATCAGAAACATAAGCATCACAATAATTTTCAATAAATTTCATTAATAAAACAGAAGTGATCCATTCATTAGCATGAATCGATCCAGAATAAAAGACTTTATTTGGTCCTTTTCCTAATTTTACAACATAGATAGGTTTACCTAATACACTATTTCCAACAACTTGGATATTTAAGAAAGGATATGTAAGATTTAATAAAATCAAATTTTGCCTTAATAGATAAGAATTGTATAAGACATTTGTAGGAACAATATTCATTTTCATCACCTAGAAATATCATATGAAGTTTTCTGGATTTTGTTAAAAAATATAATGAGTAACAAATTGTCTTTTTCCTAATATCTTATATGGGAGGAGATAAATTATGAATGAAATGAATCCAATTTTGTATACGATACGACCAGGAGATACATTATATAAACTAGCAATGCAATATGGAACAACTGTACAAAGTATAATAGATGCTAATATGGCATTAAATCCATATAATTTAAGAGTTGGTCAACAAATTTACATTTACCCTAATCATGAATATTGGATTAGTATGAATCAAGTTCAATTATTAAAACAAATGAACTTGGTCTGGGAACAACATATCATGTGGACACGAATGCTTCTAATTAGTATTGCAGATAATTTAAAAGATTTGGAAGCAACACAAGCACGTTTATTACGAAATCCTAAAGATATAGCAGATGTGTTTAGAAGATTTTATGGAATTGCTGTGGCTAATAAAATTC
The DNA here is from genome assembly GCA_949287075.1 of uncultured Eubacteriales bacterium. Taxonomy (GTDB): domain Bacteria; phylum Bacillota; class Clostridia; order TANB77; family CAG-508; genus CAG-269. Next base: position 32,389 of record CASEEU010000043.1, read on the forward strand.
AGCAATTACTAACAGAACATTTAGTAATTGGTAAGGATTTGATTGTTGCACTAAAAAATAAAAATCAGGAAGAAGCAACAAAGTTGAATACAAAATGGTATCAAAATGCAGATGAGATGGCAGAAGCGTTTAGTAGTATAAATCCATTTTATCCAAGAGAAGAAATTCGAAATATGTTATATGAACATTTACGTCTTACGACAAATGAAGTGAATTACAGATTACAGGGAAATTATGTAGAAGATATCAATAGTTATGATATGGTACAAAAAGAAATTTTGAAGATGTCTCAATTTTTCGTCAATGGTATTGTAAAACAATTTCCAAATTTATTTTAAAAATAACATAGTTAATTATTAGATTAAAATGGATAATAAAAAGTTATAGATTATGTTTTTTATCTATAACTTTTTTATTAAATGTATATAAAATTTGTATAAAATATTGAAAGAAAGATAAAATAATGATAAAATAATGATAATATTTTTGAAAGGGTGAATTGATATGATTAATATAAGACCAGTATCAGATTTAAGAAATAAATATCCTGAAATTGAGGAATTAGTTTTAAAAGAAGATGAAGCA
>CASEEU010000044.1 GCA_949287075.1 uncultured Eubacteriales bacterium
CAATGAGACCACTAGGATGGAAGAGTCCAAAAGAAAAACTAGAAGAATACATGTGTAAAGTAAAATAGCAGTCATAGAAAAAGGTACTTCAAACAATATAAATTTCAATTAAGTGTGACATATGTTTGACAAACCTACAGTGTATAGAAGAAATTTAAGAAAAAGTATATTGCTTTTTTTGACATTCTGTAATAAAATAAAAAACATAAAAAAACAAAAAAAGGAATATAAGAAAATATAAAATAAAAAAACAGAATTATCTGTAAAAAAAATATTAGTAATTACTTACTAAAAAAGACAAAAACCACAAAAGACAAGTAGTAAAATATAGCATATATTTAAGAAAAGGTGGTATGAAAATATGTTTCAGAATATAAATGAATATATTATGCAAGATAGAAAAAAAGAAACAACTAACAGATGGTCAGAAGTTTTAAAAAAGAATAATATCATCATGTACATATTATCTTTTATGCTGTCATTAGTAAGTATAGGAGGAGAATTTTCATTACTTAGTATTAGTATATTAGGTGCTTGTTTTTCATCTTCTATTCCACTTTTAGGAGTGGTAATGGTATCTTTAATAGGAAATACCATAAAATTTGGTGTTGGAGGAGGATTAGAGTATTTCCTAACAAGTTTGATATTTTTTATTAGTGTGTTCATTATTAAACCAAGATATAATGAAGAAGAAAGAAATGAAAAAATTAAAGTAGGAAAAAATATTTTTATAGCTGTTTTTATCATTCAAATAATAAAAGCGTTTCTTTCTACACTTACTTTTTATGATATTTTATTAAGCATTACGTATTCTATTATTGCAATTGCATTTTACAAAATCTTTGCAAATTCTATTTCTGTTATAGAAAATTTTGGAGAGAAAAAAGCATTTTCCATTGAAGAAGTGATTGGGACAAGTCTTCTATTAGCAATAGCCGTAAGTGCTTTTTCAGATATGTCTATACTAGGATTCTCAATCAGAAATGTACTTAGTATATTAATTGTCTTAGTATTGGGATGGAAAAATGGTGTATTGGTAGGAGCAACTTCAGGAGTAACGATTGGTGTCACATTGGGAATTATCACAGGTGGAGAACCGATTATGATAGCTGCTTATGCAATTTCTGGTATGGTAGCAGGATTTTTAAATCGATTCGGAAGAATTGGTGTTATTGTTGGATTTTGTATAGGAAATATCATATTAGCATATGCATCAAATGGATATACAGTTGAACTAATTTATTTTAAAGAAATCTTATTAGCATCTGTTATTTTATTAGCGATACCAAAAAATATGACGATTGATATAGAGGAATTTGTAGGAGGTTCAAAGTTTCTACCAATATCAAAAGAAAGAAGTCTAACAAGAGAAAAAGAAACTGTTGAAAAATTAAACAATGTATCTGAAACCATCAAAAAAATGGCAAATGCTTATACAAAAGATACAGAAAAAGAATATACTATTGAGGAAAAAGAAGAAAATAAACAAATTTTTGTTAATGAATTATTAAATAATTTGGAACCATATAAGGATAATTTGCTATATGAAGATATTGCAAATGTAGATGGGAAAATTGTAGACCAGATATTTAATTTACTATTAGAAAAACAAGAAATAGAAAGAGAAGATTTATTGAAAATCTTTGCAGATTGTAATAGCTATATTGTAGGATTTGACGATAAAGAAGTTAGTAGATATTTGGAAGAAAACATATTACAGATTTTAAGAATACTAAATATTTCTTATAAAGTAAGTAAAAATAATTTTGTTTGGCAAAGGAAATTAGAAGAAAGCAAAAAGAATATGGAAACACAATTAAGAGGTGTTTCAAATGTCATTTCTGGGATTGCAAAAGATATCCAAAAAGAATCTGAAAAGAAACAAGATTATACAAAACAAGAAATTGAAATTGTTGAATTATTAAAACAAAAAGATATACAAATTAAAGATGTTTCGATTGATAAAAAAGATCGATATATCATTTATCTAAATGTTGAGGAAGTAGTAGATAATCAAATCATTGAAAATATTCTTACAAAAATTATGAAGGAAAGAATCGTATTAAATGAAGAAAATTCTACAAATACAGAATTAGTATATATTTCTGATGACAAATATGTTATTGGTTTTGCAACTGCAGATTCTAGTAAAAACCAAAGTGAAGTTTCAGGAGACAATTTTATCAATACAAGATTAAAAGACGGAAAATATGTTATTGCATTAAGTGATGGAATGGGAACTGGAAGAAAAGCGAACGAAAGTAGTATGCAAGTATTAGCGATGTTACAAAACTTACTAGAATCTGGATTTGATAAAGACAATTCAATTAAATTAATTACTTCTAGTTTAATTAGTAAAAGTGAAGAAATTTTTGCAACATTGGATATTGCCATTGTTGACTTATATAAAGGAACTATTGAATTTATAAAAAGTGGTGCATGCCCAACATATATCAAGAAAAATAAAAAAGTGCAAATCATAAAATCAAATTCACTTCCAGCAGGAATGATTAACCAAGATAATATACAAGTATTTGATACAGATATACAAAATGAACAAATTATGCTTATGTGTACAGATGGCGTATTAGATTCTAATATAGAATATAAAAACAAGGAATTATGGATTAAATATTTATTAGAAGATATTGAAACAAAAAATACCAAAAAGATAGCAGATATTGTATTAAATGAAGCAATTGATAATAATTTTGGAAAAACAAAAGATGACATGAGTATCATTGTGTGTAAATTTATGCAAAAGGATATGTAAGTAGGAGGAAATAATGAATGAGTAGAGGAAGAAGATATGAGGAACCAAAGTTAAATATGAAGAAAGTTTTTGCGGTAATTTTAGCAGTTGTTGTAATCATTATGTCCGTATTTATTATAAGAGGAATTTTTCAAAAAGAAAGTACAGGAGGAGGAATTTCTAGCAAAACATATTTTGCAGCATATGAAAATAATAAATGGGGAGTCATTGATGAGAATGGAGATATTGTTATAGATCCTTCATATGAAGAAATGATAATTATACCAGACAATAAAACAGACATTTTTCTTTGCACATATGATGTAAATTTTGAAACAGGAGAATATTCAACAAAAGCATTGAATTCTCAGAACCAAGAAATCTTTACAGATTATACAAAAATTGAGGCGATTAGCAACTATGATGAGAATAACAATTTATGGTATGAAAAAAATATATTAAAGGTACAAAAAGATGGTAAATGGGGAGCTATTAATTTTAATGGAGAAACAATATTAAATATAGAATATGATGGTATAGAAGCAATACCGGGAGTTGAAAATGCATTATTAATTCAAAAAGATGGAAAATATGGTGTAGCAGATGATGAAGGAAGAGTTATTTTAGATACCAATTATGTAGAGATAACAAACTTGGGAAAGACAAATAGAGATGGTTATATTGTAAAAGATGATAAGGGACTATATGGAATTATAGATTCATCTAAAAAAATGATTTTGCCAAATCAATACCAAGAAATTGAAAAGGTATATGGAAATGATTTATATGTTGTTACAGAAGATGGAAGTCAAAAAGTAGTGAATAACAATGGAGAAGATGTTTTAACACAAGGATTTGAACAAATAGCAGCCATACTGAAAACAAAAGATCAAGGTGTGATTTATATAACAAATGGTAAATATGGTGTTATGAACTTAACAGGAGAAGTTTTAATACAAGCACAATATGACAATTTAATAGAAGCAAAAGAAAATACATTTATTGCAACAAAAGGAGAAATGCAAGGTATTATTGACATGGATAATAATGAAAAAGTGCCATTTGAATATTCATCTATTAGCTATAATGAAACAGGAGATATCTATGTAGCAGAAGATGAAAATGTAATGAGTTATGTAATGAACAATAATTTTGAAATACAACAAACAGGGATTTTAATTGAAATTAATACCAATAAAGGATATTTTGAATTAAGACAAGAAGATGAGTATAAATATTATAATTTTAAATTTGAAGAAAGAAATAAAAAAGAAATTTTAAGTAATCATACATTATATCTAGATAAAAAAGATAATCAGTATGGATATGTAGACAAAGATGGAAATGTTGTGGTAGAATATATATATGATGATGCAACAGAACAAAATGAATATGGATTTGCAGCAGTAAAAAAAAGACGGAAAATGGGGTGCAATTAATACTAAAGGAGAAGTTGTACAAGAACCTACTTATCAGTTAGATGATTATCTAATGATAGACTTTATTGGAAAATGGCATTTAGGAAAAGATATGAATATGAACTATTATAATAAAGAATAAAATAATAAAAAAGGTGATAAACATGGAACTAAAGATAAACTATCAATACACATATTTTATACATCCTTTTGTTGTGAAACAAAAGAAATATCCCAAATATATATTGCGATTATTAAAAGATGAAAAATGTAAGCTAAAAAGATTTGAAAAGGAAAAAGATTTAAAGTTATATAAGCATTTTACACCAAAAATGAGAGAAATCCTTTTCTCAAGCTTTAGCTTTACAAATGAAAAATATACAAAATTTAAAGAAATGCCAATAGAAACGCAAGCAGCAATACTTGCTAAATATCCATGTAGTATATTTGAATATACGATAAAAAATGATATACATGGAAAGGCAGGACAAGAGAAAGGAATATTTTTCAAAATTCGAAAAATAGAAATTATCTGTTTTCAAACAGGAATTTGTTTTCTATGTTTGAAGACAAATATTGAAGACGATCCTACTTTTTCAGATGTTTTGAACTTTAATTATAAATTTAGAGATATAAAGCAAGATAATAGAACATTAAATAATTATGATAAAATTAATATACAAACTGACAGTTTCGCAAGTATTGACAAACTAACGGACTTTATAAAGGGAATTACAGGATCTAATGTAGAGGCAATAAAATTAGATATTAATACAGAACGATTTTTAACATATTCATATGTTTGTGTAGACCAATCAGCATGGAATGTAGATAACCCATTTGAAAATATAGAAAACAACTTCATCAAATTTGTCAGATTTTTACCTGCTGACAATTCAGCAAGTTTAAAAGAAGATGATATTTTATCATTATCAAAATGGAAATATACGAAAATGGGAATTACAAAATATGGTGTAACTTTGTTTTCATCATCAACAGATATTAATAATTATACAATTTTACCAAATGAATTTGAACAACAATATTTATATACATATATTCTTGAGCTATATAAGAAAATTTACTTAAAAAAATTAAGCTTAGAATTTAAACATCCAACGAAAATAAAAAAGGTAAGAAAAAAATTTATAGCATTTACTAAAAACATATGGATTCAAGAAGTAACAGAAGATGAGACAGGAACAATGTTTGACCAAAAAGTAAAAGAAATCTTAGGATTGGAACAATTGTATAAAGAAGTAAAAAATGAATATGATGTATTATATAAAGAATTAAATATTGAAAAAAATAAAAATGTGACAATTGTTATATCGATTATTTTAATTGCTTCATTAGTATTTAATATATTAAATTTTATATTACTTTCAGAACATTAGATATAGTGATTATGAAAAAACAAATGAAAACATAAAAGGGAAGAGAAATCTTCCCCATTTTAATGTAAAATATAAAGAGAAAAAGAAAATAAAAAAGAAAAGGAATTTGTTAAATGAAAATCAGTTGTGGAACAGATATTATAGAAATAAAACGAATAAAAGAAAGTATAGAAGATTTAGGCATAAAATTTTTAGAGCGTGTCTATACTGACAAAGAAATGGAATACTGTGAAAGTAAAAATAGTCAAAAATACCAACATTATGCAGCAAGATTTGCAGCAAAAGAAGCCGTATTTAAAGCGATTTCTAGTAAATTACATAATAAATATGATATTGGTTGGAAAGACATGGAAGTAATCAATGACGAAAATGGAAGACCACATGCAAAAATACTACATATTGAAATACCAGAAATCGAGGAAATGGATATCAGTATTTCACATTGCAAAGAATATGCAACAGCAAATGTAGTCGTAGTTTGGAAAATGTCGCATTGATGTCCCATTGAGATCGTTTTCCTGTGCGACATTTGTCCCATTGAGATCGTTTTTCTGTGCGACATCGTTTGTCTATGCGACATTAACAAAGGAGGTAAAGAGAGAATGGAGTTTCTGGATAGTCATTGCCATTTAGATGATGAGAGATTTGATGAAGATAGAGAAAAACTAATTGCAGAAATAAAAAAAGCAGATATTACCAAGTTTGTATCTGCAGGATATAGCGTAGAAGGTTCTATCAAAGGTGTTGCATTATCAAAAACATATGATTTTGTATATACAACTTGTGGAATTTCTCCAAATGATATTCCACAAACTGAAGAAGAACTGTGGAAAGATATAGAAATAATCAAAGATTTAGTGGAAGACAATATACAAGATAAAAAAATAGTTGCTATTGGAGAAATTGGTTTAGATTATTATTGGGAAAAAGATCCACAAAGAAGAGAATTACAAAGACAAGCATTTATTAAACAAATTGAGATGGCAAATGCATTGGATTTACCAATTGTGATCCATACAAGAGAGGCGGTTATGGATACCATTGAAATTTTAAAAAAACATACAGTGAATAAAAAAGGTGTTTTTCATTGTTGTCCACTAAATAGAGAGTTGGTAAAAGAGGCATTAAAACTTGGATTTTATATATCTTTTGCAGGTCCTGTGACATTTAAAAATTCTAAAAATGCAAATGAAATTATTGAGATGGTACCAAATGATAAAATGTTAATTGAAACCGATAGTCCTTATTTAGCACCAGAACCAGTGAGAGGAACAAGAAATGATCCAAGAAATGTGAAATATATTGCACAAAAAATAGCAGATGTCAAAGGGATGACTTTAGAAGAGATAGCGAGAATAACTTATACAAATGCAGAAAATATTTTTATACATAATAATACACCATAAATATTTATGGTGTAATTTTTTAATATTTTAAATTTCTCAAAGCTTCAATTCTATCAGCTGTGCTAGGGTGTGTAGACCATATATTTGTACTTCTTTTTTTACCATTTTTAGCATTCTTCTTAAAAGGATTCATAATATACATATTGGCAGTAGCGTTATTGGCAGTTTCTAATTGATTAGGATCATTTTCTAATTTCTCTAAAGCAGAAATTAAGCCATCTGGATTACGTGTGAATTCTACTGCTGTACTATCTGCTAAAAATTCACGTTTTCTAGATAAAGCAAGTTGCATTAAAGAACCAAAGATAGGAGATAAAATTAAAAAGATCAAGCCAACTAGCATTAGTATACCATTTGCTTTACTGTCACTATCACTATCTTTTATTCCACCCCAAAATAATGCACGAGTAAATAAGTCAGATAGCATAACAATAAATCCTACCATAACGGAAACAACACAACTCAAACGAATATCATAATTTTTAATATGACTCATTTCGTGAGCAATAACGCCTTCTAATTCATAATAATCTAACTTTTCTAAAAGACCGGTTGTAACACAAATAACTGCATTTTGTGGGTTTCTACCAGTTGCAAAAGCATTTGGTTGTGCATCATCTACGACATATAGTCTAGGTTTATTAGGAAGTCCAGCTGTTATCATTAAAGCATCTAAAATGTTTACTAATTTTTGATCTTCCTCTTTGGTAGCAGGTCTTGCTTTATTTAAAGATAGTACGATTTTATCACTATAATAATAAGAAGCCCATGCAGAACCAATTGAAAAGATTAAGGCAATTACAATAGACATAGTGCCTAATCTTAAAGCATGACAAATATAGTAGACAATTAAAGTAATGACTAGAATGAAGATGCCTACAATGATTCCTGATTCAAATTTATTTTTTTTACTAGTTTCAAACATAATATTCTCCTTTAATAAATAAAGAAGGGAAAAGGTAATCCCAATCCCTTCTTATTTTTAATTATTTTCCAAAATCTACTTTTACATTTTTTCTTGCTTCTTCGCTTTCAGCTTCAAATAAATCACGAGCTTTAAAATTGAAGATTCCAGCAATAATGTTAGATGGGAAAACTTCTAATTTTGTATTATACATTGTTACAGTATCATTATAGAATTGTCTAGAAAAAGAAATCTTATTTTCTGTATTTCTAAGTTCTTCTGATAATTCTGAGAAATTTTGATTTGCTTTTAATTCTGGATAACCTTCAGATACAGCCATAATGGTTTTTAAAGCATCAGATAATTGATTATCTAAAGAAGCTTTTTCAGCAACGCTTTGTGTATTTGCCCATGAAGTTCTAAGTTCTGCGATTTTCTCAAAAGTTTCAGATTCATGAGTCATATAGCCTTTAACAGTTTCAACAAAGTTAGGGATTAAATCAAATCTTCTTTGTAATTGTACATCTATTTGACTCCATGCATTATCTACTTTTATTCTTGCTTGAACTAAACCATTATACATAGCGATTACAGCTATAACAACAATAACTACAACTGCTAATATAATCCAACCCATTTATAAAAATCCTCCTTATATTTATTATATACAAAATAATCATAGCATATTAATATATTTTATACAATATGAATATGAACAAATTGTGAAAAAATGTTGAATTTTGATTATACTTCAATTAATAACATATTTTATTATAATATATTTTAAAAATTTTTAATAAAAAGGAATATTTTTTAAAAAATTTTCATATAGTATATTATGGACAAAAATAGGACAAATATGAAGGTTTTTAAGATAAAAATTATGTAAAATAGAGCAGAGATAAAAACACGAAAACCTAGGGATACAATGATTTGGCGATAAAATAGCACCAAAATTTGACTTTTAATACAAAAAATAGTATAATATTATTGTGTTGCCAAAAGGAGGTAATTTAATCTTATGAAAAGAGAAGAAAATGCTTCAATTTCTATAATGAAGATTATCTGTGTAAGCATTATTTTAATATTGATATCAGGAATTAGTGTTATGGCAGTGAGCACAGACTTAAAAGATATAACGATTGTATTACAAAATGGATATGAAATGACAACCGTAACATCAAAAGGTAAAGTATCAGACATATTAAGTGAAAATAATATTATTTTAAATGAAAATCAAAAGACAATACCAGATTTAGATAGTGAAATTACATCAGGAGATACAATCAAGATAACAGATAAATCTTATAATGAAGTACAAATTGCTAAAATTTCAGAAGAAGGTATTGAAACTTCATTAGATCAATTGTTAGAAAGTTATGCACCAATCACAGAAAAAATAGTTGTAGAACAGGTTGCTATACCTTATGAAACAATCACAAAAAATACAACAGGAACGTCTACAGATACAACAAATAAAGTTGTACAAGAAGGAAAAGATGGATTAAAAGAAGTAACATATAAAGTAAAATATCAAAATGATGTAGAAATTGAAAAGTCAGTTATATCAGAAGTGGTTGTACAAGAACCAGTAGATAAAATCGTTCAAGTACAAAAAAAGGTAACTTCAAGAAGTTCGACATTACCAAGAGTATCAAACGCTTCAACAGGAGGAACTGTATATAAAATAACAGCATACTGTCCTTGTAGCAAATGTTGTGGAAAAACAACTGGAAGAACAGCATCTGGAACAAGAGCAACAGCAGGAAGAACAGTAGCAGCATCTAGTCAATTCGCATTCGGAACAAAATTAAATATTGGTGGACACGTTTATACAGTTGAAGATAGAGGTGGAGCAATTAATGGAAACAAAATTGATATATTTGTTAATAGCCATGCAGAAGCTCTACAATGGGGAGTAAGATACTTAAATGTAAGTGTTGTAAACTAGAGAAATATATAGTATAATATACTAGAGTTTGTAAGACTCTAGTATATTTTTTATAGTTAAAAAGAATAAAGGAGAAGATATATGAAACTAATATCTTGGAATGTAAATGGAATACGTGCCTGTGTGAATAAAGGGTTTAGTGAATTTTTTAATAAAATAGATGCTGATATATTTTGTATACAAGAGACCAAATGTCAACCAGCACAAATCGAATTAGATTTTGAAGGCTATACATCCTATTGGAATAGTGCAGAGAGAAAAGGATATTCTGGAACAGCCATTTTTACAAAAACAGAACCTATCAATGTTACATATGGTATTGGAATTGAAGAGCATGATAAAGAAGGAAGAGTCATTACCTTAGAATTTGAAAAATTTTATATGGTAAATATTTATACACCAAATTCTAAAAGAGAATTAGAAAGATTGGAGTATAGACAAATTTGGGAAGATGAAATCAGAAAATATTTACTAAAATTAAACGAAACAAAGCCAGTGATTATGTGTGGAGATTTAAATGTAGCACATGAAGAAATTGACTTAAAAAATCCAAAATCCAATAGAGGAAATGCAGGATTTACAGATGAAGAAAGAGCAAAAATGACAGAATTATTACAGGCTGGATTTGTAGATTCTTTCAGATTTCTATATCCTGATAAAACAGATAGCTATAGTTGGTGGTCATATATGGGAAAAGCAAGAGAGAAAAATGTAGGATGGAGAATTGATTATTTTATTGTATCACAAGATATAAAAAATAAAATAAAAGATGCAATGATTTATCCTGAAGTTATGGGAAGTGATCATTGTCCAGTTGGCTTAGTCATAGAATAATTTTTATAATAATGAATGGAAATTTTAATAAAAAAGAATGGGATTTATAAAATGAATAGTGAGGAGGAATTTTATGAATGAAATAAAGCATAATTGGAAAAAATGGCTATATTGGTTTGCATTGGGAGTGGCACTGATTTGTATTTATAAAATTTTAGACAATTATGAAAATGTAATGGGAGTTTTAAATACTTTTTTCGGTGTCATTAGTCCATTTTTAATTGGTATATTTATTGCATACCTATTATATATGCCATCAAGAAAATTTGAGGAATTGTATAAAAAAACAAAAATCAAATTTATATCTAAAAAAGCAAGAGGATTGGGTGTTATTACAGTTTATATTATTATCATCGCGGCCATTAGTATATTATGTGCGGTTATCTTGCCAATTGTTTTTGAAAGTATAACAGATTTTATTAGCAGTATACCACATTATATTGAGGATGCAATTAACGCATATAATAATTTACCACAAGATTCTGTATTAAAAAGTCAAATTGTTCAAGATGAAATCCATAATTTACAAAATATTGATATTAAACAATATTTTAATGTGGGTGCTATATTGGGATATTTAGTGAATGCTATTGGTGCTATTTTTAGTGTAGTGGATATTTTTATAGCTATTATCGTATCTGTATATATATTGGTAGATAGAAGAAAAATATTAACTTTTTTCAAAAAATTAGCAGGAGCTATATTTAAAGAAAGAACTTATAAAAATATAGATAAATATTTTAATAATTCAAATGAAATTTTCTTTAAATTTATTGCTAGTCAATTTTTAGATGCGATTGTCGTAGGAATATTAGTATCCATTGCGATGACTATTATGGGTATTAGGTATGCACCATTATTAGGATTCTTTATTGGATTATTCAATATGATACCATATGTAGGTGCAATTATTGCAACAGTCATTGCGGCAATTATTACATTTATAACAGGTGGTTTATCACAAACAATTTGGATGGTAATTGTTGTCATCATATTACAACAAATTGACGCCAATATTATTAATCCAAGAATTGTGGGAAAATCACTAAAAATTAGTCCATTACTAGTATTATTTGCAGTAACTTTTGGAGGTGCTTATTTTGGAATATTAGGAATGTTCTTAGCAGTACCAGTTATTGCAGTTATCAAAATATTGATAGATGATTTTATAAATTATAGAGAAGCAAAAAAGAAAAAAGTGAAAATAGTAAAGGAAGAATAATAAAAGACATGGAGTTAATCCATGTCTTCTTTATCCTCTTTGTAATAAATATTGTATACCACCATTAGCGATAGCGGTTAATGTAAGTACAATTAAACCTGCTGCAAATACACCAGCTACAATTGGTGGAATTGCTTTTTTAGGTGGTAAGTCTAAAAAGTTTGCAATTAAGGAACCAACCCAAGCGCCTGTTCCAGGTAGTGGAATGGCAACAAATATAAATAAACCTAAAGCAGCAAAATTTTGTAATCTTTCACTTTCTTCTATTTTCTTTGTAGCTCTTTCAGATGCCCAATCAATAATAATCTTGAAAGGTTTCCATCTACCAAAGAAATCAAATAAAGGTCTAATATATTTTACAATAAAATAGACAGGTATAATATTTCCTATAAAACTACATAAAAAAGATTCTACATAGTTTAAATGAAATGTAAATACTCCTACTGGTATTGCGCCTCTTAATTCGATAATTGGTATCATTCCAACAAAAGCGGTTAATAAATATTTTACGATTAATGGTAATCCTGCCATAATTCCTCCTTCGTTATTTTAAAATCTTTTTGTATTGTACTATAAAACAAAAAAAATGTCTATATATGTCATAAAATTAAAATAAATATTTTGGAAAAATTCCCCAAAAGTATTGACTTCCGTAAGTGTTTTGATATATAATAATACAGATTTGAAAAAGAGAAATTAATTAGCCTAAGAAAAGAAATAAAAAAGGTGATTAAAATAAAGAAAAATAGTTTATAACAAAATTGAATATTTTATTAGAGCCAGTTGAAAAATGAAGATTTTTTGACAGCTCTTTTATTGCCGTTTTATTGTATGTAATGGTTAAATATCATCATTTTTCAAAATCAAAATATACATTCAAAAAATTTTTATTCAAATGTTAAATCTTAAAAGAAGAGGAATTAAATATAAGTTTCCCTAAGGAAATTTAAAATTGTAAAAGCAGACAGTTTTAAATCTTAGTCAAGAAACTTATCATTTGAGAAGGACTTCTTTTAACCAATAAATTAAATCAACAAATCTGTTGATACTTATTTCTGCTTAATATTTTATATGAGGTGATTTTCTTGAAATTAAAAGAAGTGAAATACGAGAAAACTTCTCGTAAAGATTTCGCAAAAGTTGGCGATTATATCGAAATGCCAAATCTTATCAAAGTGCAAAGAGATTCTTATGACTGGTTTGTAGAAGAAGGATTAGGTGAAGTATTAAAAGATATTTCTCCAATCGAAGATTATTCTGGAAATCTTGTACTTGAATTTTTTGATTACTACATGGAGGACAAGACCAAATATACAGTAGAGGAAGCAAAAGAAAGAGATGCAACATATTCTTCAAGATTACATGTAAAGGTGAGATTAATCAACCGTGAAACAGGGGAAATCAAAGAACAAGAAATCTATTTGGGAGATTTTCCATTAATGACAGATAGTGGTACATTTGTTATCAATGGAGCAGAAAGAGTTGTTGTTAGCCAGTTAGTTCGTTCACCAGGTTGTTATTATGATGAAGTATTTGATACAAAAACAGGAAAGAAAACATATACATCAACTGTTATGCCGCTTCGTGGAGCATGGTTAGAATATGAAACAGATGGAAACGATATTTTCTGGGTTCGTGTAGACAGAACAAGAAAAGTACCAGTAACCACTTTAATAAGAGCAATTGGTGTGGCAACAGATGCACAAATGTTAGATTTATTTGGTGATGAAGAATTAATCAAAGCAACACTTAATAAAGATACTATCAAAGATCAAGATGAAGCATTAATCGAAATATATAAGAAATTAAGACCAGGAGAACTTCCAACAGCAGATGCTGCAAGAAATCTATTTAATGGATTGTTCTATGATAATAGAAGATATGATTTAGCAAAAGTAGGAAGATATAAATTTAATCAAAAATTAGCATTAGCTGGAAGAATTAAAGGAAGAGTTGCTGCAACAGATATCGTAGATAGTGAAACAGGAGAAGTATTCGTACAAGCAGGAGAAGTGATTACAGAAGAAGTTGCAGAAGAAATCCAAAATGCAGGAATCAATATGGTAGATATTACTGTTGGAGAAAGAACAGTCAGAATTATAGGAAACAGTACAGTAAATATCCACAAAGTATTACCAAATGTTGATTTAAGCAAATTACATTTTAAAGAATTAGTAAATTATGATGTATTAAAAAATATTATAGACAATACAGATGAAAAAGAATTAGTAAAAATCATAGAAGAGAGACAAAATGAATTAGTGCCAAAACATATCACAACAGAAGATATGATTGCTTCTATTAACTATTTACTAAACTTATCACATGGATTAGGTGAACCAGATGATATTGACCACTTAGCAAACCGTAGAATTCGTTGTGTTGGTGAGTTATTACAAAATCAATTTAGAATTGGTTTAACAAGGTTAGAAAGAGTTGTTCGTGAAAGAATGACAATTCAAGATTTAGATGTAGTAACACCACAAACATTAATTAATACAAAACCAATTACATCAGCAATTAGAGAATTCTTTGGAAGCTCACAATTATCACAATTCATGGACCAAACAAACCCACTTTCAGAATTAACCAATAAAAGAAGAATTTCTGCATTAGGACCTGGAGGATTAACAAGAGATAGAGCAGGATTCGAGGTTCGTGATATTCACTATACACATTATGGTAGATTATGTCCAATCGAGTCACCAGAAGGACCAAACATTGGATTAATCTCAGCATTATCATCATTTGCACAAATTAATGAATATGGATTTATTGAAACACCATATAGAAAAGTAGATTCAGAAACACATAAATTAACAGACATTGTAGAATATATGAGTGCAGATGTAGAAGACAATTATATTATTGCTCAAGCATCAGAACCAATTAACAAAGACGGAAGTTTTGTAAACCCAAGAATTAGAGTTAGATATAGAAATGAAGTTATCGAAGTAGACAAAGATAAAGTACAATATGTAGATGTTTCACCAAAACAATTAGTTTCTATTGCGGCAGCTATGATTCCATTCTTAGAGCATGACGACGCAAAAAGAGCGTTAATGGGTGCAAACATGCAACGTCAAGCAGTTCCTTTGATGATTACAGAAAGCCCAATTGTTGGAACAGGTATTGAATACAGAGCAGCAAAAGATTCAGGAATTTTAGTATTAGCAGAAGATGATGGTGTTATCGAAAAAGTAACAGGAGATGCTATCACAGTTAAATATAATAATGGAAAAACAGTTGTACATAAATTACGTAAATTCAAAAGAACTAATGGTGGTACTTGTATTAACCAAAAACCAATTGTTAAAAGAGGTGAGAAGGTTAAAAAAGGAGATGCCATTGCAGATGGACCATCAACCAAGAATGGAGAAATGGCATTAGGTAAAAATGTATTAGTTGCTTTCTCAACATGGGAAGGATATAACTATGAGGATGCTATTTTATTAAATGAAAGATTAGTAAAAGAAGATGTATTTACATCAATTCATATAGAAGAATATGATTGTGAATGTAGAGATACAAAACTAGGTGCAGAAGAAATCACAAGAGATATTCCAAACATTGGTGATGATTCATTAAAAGACCTAGATGAAAATGGAATTATTCGTATTGGTGCAGAAGTAAGACCAGGAGATATCTTAGTTGGAAAAGTAACACCAAAAGGAGAAACAGAATTAACAGCTGAAGAAAGATTATTAAGAGCTATCTTTGGTGAAAAAGCAAGAGAAGTAAGAGATACATCATTAAGAGTACCTCATGGAGAGCAAGGAACAATCGTAGATGTTAAAATCTTTACAAGAGAAAATTCAGATGAATTAGGACCTGGTGTTAACCAAATTATTAGATGTTATATTGCAACAAAGAGAAAAATATCAGTCGGAGATAAAATGGCTGGACGTCATGGTAACAAAGGTGTTATCTCAAGAGTATTACCAGAAGAAGATATGCCATTTATGCCAGATGGTACACCAATTGATATCTTATTAAACCCTCTTGGAGTTCCATCTCGTATGAACTTAGGTCAAGTACTAGAAGTTCACTTAGGAGGAGCTGCAAAAGCATTAGGATGGCATGTATCTACACCAGTATTTGATGGTGCAACACAAGAAGATGTTGAAAAATTATTAGCAGAAGCTGGAATGAATAAAGATGGTAAAACTACATTATATGATGGTAGAACAGGAGAGCCATTTGCAAGTCCAATTACAGTTGGTGTTATGTATATGTTAAAACTACATCACTTAGTAGATGATAAAATCCATGCACGTTCAACAGGACCATACTCATTAGTTACACAACAACCTCTAGGAGGAAAAGCACAATTTGGTGGACAACGTTTTGGAGAAATGGAGGTTTGGGCATTAGAGGCTTATGGTGCTTCATATACATTACAAGAAATGTTAACAGTTAAATCTGATGATGTTGTCGGAAGAGTAAAAACCTATGAAGCTATCGTTAAAGGTGAAAATGTTCCAGAACCTGGAGTTCCAGAAAGCTTTAAAGTATTAGTAAAAGAACTTCAATCTTTAGGATTAGATGTTAGATTATATTCTGAAGACAATCAAGAACTAGAATTAAAGGAAAATATTGAAGATGGAATTGAATATGATCCAGAAAAAGAGAAGAGATATTTAGCTGAAGATGAAGTTGTGGCAGATGGAGACTTGGATGATGGATATACAGAGGAAAGCACAGAGGATGATATCCTACTAGAAGATGAGAATGAATCATTAGATGATGGAAATGATGAATTATTTGAAGGTTTAGATGATGAAGATGATGAAATGTTCTTCGGAAACGATTTGGCAGGGGATAATTTGGATAATGATAATGACATTATTTAAAACGAACTAAATCAGGCATCTTACGTCGTTAATTCGAAAAAGAAAATTAATTGAATAAATTCTAAAAAGGAAAGGGGCGACTTAGAAGGAATTGCACCAGCGGTGGCTAGACCTCTTCACCTGTTTTAGAATTACCCAAAAGAAACGTTAGGGACGTGCCAAATCGTTCAAAAATTGAACAAAAGGGACAGACCTAAATGTTTCAAAGATTAATAATTAATAGG